>JAJFMS010000421.1 GCA_020696885.1 Armatimonadota bacterium
CGCTACCGGCCGCTACACCGAGGCGCTTACCGGCTATGGAGAGGTCCTCACCGCGTTCCGCAAGCAGGGCTCCCGCAGTGCCGAGGCCATCGCGCTCACGAACCTGGGGAAGGTGCACTCCAGCAAAGGCGACTGGCCGCAGGCCCTGGAGAATCACCAGGCGGCCCGGAAGATCTACGAGGAGCTCAAGGACACTCGCGGCATCGCCCAGGAGCTGTACAGCCTGGCCCAGATCGATGTGGACCGCGCTCGCTACGCGGAAGCGCTGAACGGGTTTACCGAGGCGTTGAAAGTGTTCCGTACCGCCGGGCTCCGCCTGGACGAGGCCAATACGCTCAGCGCACAGGGTGGGGTCTACCGGCAGTTGGGCCGGTCGGATGAGGCGGTGGCGGCCTACGAGGCTTCGCGACAGATCCGCACCGCGATCGGCGACCGCCCCGGGCTGGCCCGACTGGAGGCCAGCATCGGCAGCCTCCACCTGGAAGCGCGGCGCTACCCGGAAGCGCTCAAAGCTTACGAAAGCGCGCTGGCTACCCTGCGCGCCCTGGGAGAAAAACCCGCGGAGCTCACCCTGCTGAACAACCTTGGCCTGGTGCACCGGGCAATGGGGCGCGATGGCGAGGCCCGGAAGCAGTTGGAAACGGCGCTGGTCCTGTCGCGCACCCTGGGGGACCGGGGGGCGGAAGCCGGCGCTCTCGGCAACCTGGCGTTCCTCCACCACTCGCAGGGAGACTACCGGGCGGCGGAGCGGCGGTACCGCGAGGTGTTCGCACTCTCCGAGCCGGGTGACCTTCCCGACATCTCCTTCCGCGCGCACTTTGGACTGGGCCTCGTCCACCGGGAGCGGAAGCAATGGCGCGAGGCCGCCCGGGAGCTGGCGCGCGCCACCGGGCTCATCGAGAAGATTCGAGGGGATGTGCGGGAGCGCTCGCTGCAGACGAGCTTCCTGGAACAGTACGTCTCCCCGTTCTACCTGCAGGCGGATTGCCTCCTGGCTGCCGGCGAGCCTGCCGCCGCCTTCATGGCCGGGGAGCGCGCCAAGGCCCGCGCCCTGGTGGACGTGCTGCGGGGCGGTAAGGTCTCCGTCTCCAAGGCGCTCTCCCCGGCCGAGCGGGAGACGGAAGCGAAGCTCGACGGCCGCCTCGCTTCGCTGACCGCCGAGCTCCGGGAAGGGCGGTTCCTGCCCACCGACCAGCTCCTGGCGCGCGAGACCGAGGTGGCGCAAACGCGGTCCGCGCTGGAGCAGTTGCACCGCCAGCTCTTCCTGGCCCACCCGGACCTCCGCACCCAGCGGGGCGCCTTCACCGCGCCCACGCTCACCCAGTTGAACCGCGCCCTGTTCGCCCGCGAGCCGGGGCTGTGCGTCCTCTCCTACCTGGTGGGGCGCCGCGAGACGCTGCTCTTCGCCCTCAGCCGGGGGAAAACGCCGGACGGCCCGGCGCAGCTTCAGGTTTTCCGCGTTCCGGTCGCCCGCCCCGACCTGGAAACCCGGGTCCAGGAGTTCTGGGGCGAGTGCTCGCAGTCCGGCGGCCGCTACCAAGGGCCGGGCGCGAAGCTGTTCCGGGACCTCCTGCAGCCCGCCGCGCAGGTGCTGGCCGGGAAGACGCACCTGGTGCTGGTGCCGGACGGGCCCCTCCACACGCTGCCGTTCCAGGCCTTGCAAGACGCAACCGGGAAGCACCTGGTGGAGCGGGTTTCGCTGAGCTACGCGCCCTCCGTCTCCGCGCTCCTGGCCATGACGGAGCTCGGCGACCGGCGCCGGACGAACACTGCCGGCGACGTCCCGCTGCTCGCCTTCGGGCGCCCGACGCCGGACGCCGGCCTGGCGGACCTTCCGGCCACGGAAAAGGAAGTGCGCTCCATCGGCCGGCTCTTCGGCGCTGGCGCCCAGGTGCTCACCGGCGCCGACGCCAGCGAGGAGCGGTTCAAGGCGGGCGCGTCCCGGGCTCGCACGCTGCACCTCGCCACGCACGGGCTGTTAAACGAGAAGGCGCCGCTCTACTCTGCGCTCGCCCTGGCACACGGCCCCGGCGAGGACGGGCGGCTGGAAGCCAGGGAGTTGATCGACCTGGATCTCCGGGCGGACCTCGTGGTGCTCTCCGCTTGCGAGACCGCCCTCGGCAAAACGGTCAACGGCGAGGGGGTCCTCGGGCTGCCGTGGTCGCTCTTCGTGGCGGGCACGCCCAGCACAGTGGTGAGCCACTGGCAGGTGGAAGACGAGACCACCGGGACGCTGATGTCTACCTTCTACCGGAAGATGCTCCCCACCCCTCCGAAGGGGGGTAAGGTGCCTGCCACTGCGGCACTCCCGCGAGCCCAGGCCCTGCGTGCCGCCCAGTTGACGCTGCTCCGTGACGGCAAACACGCCCACCCGTACTACTGGGCGCCGATTGTGCTAATCGGAGACTGGCGCGGGGGCACCGGGCCGGCGGCGCCCGGTGTGGCGCCATCCGTTCGCAGAGCGCACTAGGAGATCGACAATGCTCCGTGATTTTCACTGGTCTGAAGGGGAAAAGAAGATCGCACGCGCGGCGTACCAGGCGGCGCTCGCCCGGGAAGAAGCAGCCCTGATCGAGGAGACCCGCCGCCGCGCCGCCGAGATCACGACGATCCAGCAGGTGTGGAAGCTCCACAGCTACCTCGAGCGGCAGCGGAAGGCCATCGACGCGAAGTACGACTTCCGTTACTCCGTTATCATCCTGCTCTTTGTGCGGTTGCTCGCGGAAGGCTGGCTCACGCAGGACGACCTGGTCGGCCTGAACGAAGAGAAGCTCGCCGCGATCCAACTGCTCTCCGGACCGGGGTAACGACGCGGGCCAAGGCGGCTCTGGCACGATCGCTGCGGTCTCCCGGCTGCTAACTAACGAGTTCTGCTGGTTCGCACCGGAAGGTTAAAACGTAGCGCAGCGGGCGGGCGCCAGCAAAGCCGTACCGCTTCCAAACGGTGGGTGCCGCTTTGCCAGCGCCTGGAGGACATCCTGGCGAGGGCAATATCGCGGGGCTGTCACTCACTGGCAAGCAGAAGGTAGCACAACCTTCGGCAGCCCTCGGAAAGTCAGGAGATGGGCAGGCGAGCGGCGCGCCGGCTCCGTGAATTCTCGCGCCTGCGGCGGCACTATAATCCGGAAGACCGCTTCCGAAGCGACCGGTAGGTGCGCCGGCGCTGGCTGCTGCAGTGAGGTGGCTCGGGTGATCAGTGGGGGTGTGAACCGGCGGCTCCGGGATCTAGATCGCGCAGTACGCCGGGCCGCGGCGGGCGCGAGCATCGGGGCGATCCTCGGGCTGCTGTGCGGGCTGATGCTTGGCTTCGGGCTGGGCTGGGGGTACCGGCACTCGGTGTACACCGGCTACGAAGGCGCCTGGATCGCGGCGGCGGGTGGCGTGGTGCATGGCTGCCTGATCGGGCCGCTGATCCTGCTCCGGAAGAACGGACCCCGGCTCGCGTGGGGAACCGCCATCAGCACCGTTGGGAATGCCGCGTGGGCCGCCGCCGTGGGGCACGAGATCGTTCAGACCGTGCGGGAGGCACACATCGGCGCTCCGGAATGGGTCCACGTAGTGGGAGCGTTCGCCCTGATGGGCGGTGTTGGGGGCGCCCTGGGCGGTTTCGCGGTGGCCGCGGGACTCGGCTGGCTCCGTGCCTATTGGCCGTGGATGACCCGCTGGGATCCCCTGGTAGAACCCGGAGCCTGGCGCCTCGTGCGCGTGGAGCGTTGGACCGACACCTGACAGCAGTTTCCAACCTGCCGACGACGGGCGAGGACGGGAGATGCTCCCGAGGATCGGCGAACCTTCCACGCGCGCGACGCGCCAGGCTCCGGGTTGACTGCTCGTTAGAACGCTACCTGGATCCGGGAGAGGAACACGTCTTCGTGGTCGACGCGGTCCGTGCCGAAGAGGAGCGCGTGGTCGAAGTCGGTCCGCTCGTAGTTGAGCTGGAGCTTGAACACCCGGTTCAGGTACCAGTTTAGACCCACCGTCCAGGCACTCGCACGCGAGACGGAGTTAGCGGGATCCGCGAGGCCGAGACGATAGACGTCGTCATCCACGTTCACGCGGCTGTAGCGGAGGCCTATCTCGAAGGCGCCCCACTGGCCCTTGGCCGGGTCGAACGGCTTCTTCGGGTTCACTGTCCGGAACGTGGCATCCTCGCCGGTGAGTACGTAGGTAGCCTGCAGGAAGCCGCCTTTATTCGTGACCGTGCCGGCGGTGGTGCCTCCGGCAGTGGTACGGACCAGCTCCTGGCGGGACGTAATGTACTCACTCATCAGGCCGAAGGGGCCGTGGTAGTAGTAGAGCTGGGGCGCCAGGCGCAGTACCGTGCCATCGCCCATCACGCCGCTGTTGTAGCGGAAGTAGCTGGACCGCCCCGCGGTCCGGCTGTTGATGTTTGCCACGGACTCGTCGCGGACCCCGATCGTGGTGGCGATTCCCAGGCCCAGGTTCTTTAGGGGCGATTTCGGCTGGTTGTGGAACGGCTGGGCGAAGATCCGGCCCACGAAGTCCTTGTCGCTGCCGGCATCGGTGTCCCCGGAAGCGCCGTCCGCCAGGCCGTTGAACGCTCCGAGCGCGTAGCTAAGCCGCTCGCCCCAGAGATCGCCGGACAACTGCACGCCCACGTCCCGGTTGGTCCCCAGGTTGTTGCTGATGGACCGCTCGACGAATGCGAGGTCCGGCGCGCCTTGCAGGCGCTCGAGGCTGAACGGCTGCTTGAAC
>JAJFMS010000422.1 GCA_020696885.1 Armatimonadota bacterium
GCCTCGCCGCAGTTCATCAGCAGCAGCGACGGCTCGTGGTTGGGCACGTTGGCCTGCATCGAGCGGATGACGCACAGGTCGTCCACGTGCTTCGCGACGTGCGGGAAGATCTCGCTGACCTCGATGCCGCTCTGGCCGTACTTCTGGAACTTGAACGGGGAGCGATACGCCGCGCCGGTGCGCCGCTCCGTGCGGGGGTTCGCCGTGGGCAGCGGCTGGCCGTGGTACTTGTCCAACATCGGCTTCGGGTCGAACGTGTCCACGTGGGACGGCCCGCCGTTCATGAAGAGGTGGATCACCCGCTTCGCCTTCGGCGCGAAGTGCGGCTGCTTCGGCGTGAGCGGGTTGCTGTAGCCGGCCGATGCCGCCTGCGCCGGCGTGGCGAGCCCGGCCTCGCCCATCAGCGCCGTCAGCGCCAGGGCGCCCATGCCCATCCCGGATCGGCACAACACCTCCCGGCGCGTAAGCGCCAGGTCTTCCAACCGCGGCTTATGATGTCCCATCTTCCGTTACCTCGTTCCTATTTCACCGCAAAGTCGCAGAGCGCGCGAAGGGCCGCAGAGAGGGGATCAGAGTTTTAGCCGCAGATGGACGCAGATGCACGCTGATAGGGAAACGGAAAGAGCAATCGATGGTGGAACGGCCGATTTCTCCGCGTTCACCGAAGGTGGTAACCTTCTGTTCCCATCCGGCTGTCTTCATCTGCGTCCATCCGCGTTCATCTGCGGCTAAACTCTTCCCCGTCCCCTCTCTGCGTTCGTTGCGCCGTTGCGGTGAACTAACCCTCAGTCCTCAGTGAAGCGAAAACTACCTGCCGTTTGGCGCGGTCGATGCCTACCAGGCCGCCGGTTTTCGGGTCGGCGGCGATGCCCTGGCCCGGGAAGGGCGACGGGAGCATGTCTACCAGTTCCAGCACGGACCCCAGCTGCGGCAGTCGCAGGCGGTAGAGCTTCCGGTGATCGTGGCCGGTGGCGAGGATCGTGTCGCCTTGCCAGACCCCGCCGGAGATGCTCATCTTGCCCAGGTCCCCCACTACCGCCGCGGGGTAGGTCCAGGCGCCCAGCTCTTTCCAGTCCTTATCCAGCTCTACGAGTACGGTCTTCCCGTTCTCCTCCCCGTAGTGCGCAAAGGTGCACCACCAGTGCCCGTCGCTCCGCCGCACGGCCCAGGTGAGGCTCCCGCGGTAGGAGCCGAACTCTTTGAACGTGCCGATGACCATGCTCTCCGGGTCGAGCACCTTGATCTCGCTCTTCTCGGGCGTCTGCGGGTAGTTGGAGTGGGCGCAGTATACCTTTCCACCCCAGACGAAGCCGCTATTCAGGTGCTTTGCCTCGCCGGTGCTCACGGCGATCCGCGACCGGGCTTCCCGGTCGTACTTTCCGATCTTGCCGTTGTCGATCGCGTAGACGAAGCGGTCGTCCACCGCCGCCGCCTGGTTCGCCTCAGTCGCCGCCAGCGTATCCGTCTGCACGTACGCCGCCTTCCCTGCCGCAGTGCAGAGCACAGGCAGCAGGAGCGCGAACCACATACCGATCACAACCGGCCGGTACGCCCAGAGGGTTCCTGTCCCTTTGTGTGATCTGCTCTTCAATGGCTGAACGGGGTATCGAACGGCGCACAAGACGCCTGCCTACGGGTTCTTACGGTAGGAACGTGACTAATTCTGCGTCCTCCCATACGGGCAGGCTTGCGTCTCTGCGGTTAACTCGTCAGTCGACAAAGGCGAACTCGTTCGACATCAGCAGCACCTGCGCGTACTCCTGCCACGGGTCCAACCCCTTGCCGTCCGGCTGCCTCTCGACGGACTTCAGGAAGCGCTGCCCCAGCGCGAGCTCTTCCGTCGAGGCATCTCGGGCGAATGCGACGCGGTAGAGCTGCCGGATCTTATCGGCCGACTGCGCCGCGCTCGCCACTTCCGTGCGCGCGACCAGCGCCTTTGCTTGCTCCACGATGAACGGGCTGTTCATCATAAACAGCGCCTGCTGCGGCACCGTGGTGACGAACCGCTGCGGGCTATGCGTGTCCGGGCTGGCGAAGTCGAAGGTCCGGAACAGGTTCGGCAGGTTCTGGCGGTCGATGAAGCCGTAGAGGGTGCGGCGCGGCTCTGAAGGCTGCTTCAGGATATCCACTGGCGGGCCGCCGATCTCCGAGCTCAGGCGCCCGGAGGTCCAGAGCAGCGAGTCGCGGAGGGACTCGAAGTCCAGCCGGCGGCGGTTCATCCGCCAGAGCAGGGTGTTGTCCGGATCGTTCCGCGCATAGGTGGGGTTCAGCTCGCTGGACTGCTGGTAGGTGCTGGACAGCATGATCAGCCGGTGGAGCTTCTTGAGCGACCAGCCGTTCTCCATGAAGTAGGTGGAGAGGTGGTCCAGCAGCTCAGGGTGCGTGGGCGGGTCGCTGCGGAGGCCGAAGTCGCTGGGGGTGCGCACCAGGCCGAGGCCGAAGTGGCCGAGCCAGACCCGGTTGACCATCACCCGCGCCGTGAGCGGGTTCTGCTTGTTCGCGATCGCTTCGGCCATCTCCAGCCGGCCGCTGCCGTTGGAGAACGGCTTGCGCTCCGGGCCGCTGAGCACGGCGAGGAACTGGCGCGGCACCGCATCCCCGGGGTTGTTCGGGTTACCACGGCGCAGGATGCGCGGCATCACCGGGTTCGGGTTGTCCTGCAGCACCATCGCGCGGGCCGGAGCGGCGGGCGAGGTGGCCTTGAGCTTGTCTACCTTGGCGCGGAGGGCGCGGTAGTCGTTCTGCTTGGCCCGGTCGATCAACCGCTCCACGTCAGCCGTGGCGATGTTCAGCGGGCCACCGATGGAGTCCAGTGCGTGTTCGATCTGCTGATCGCGCGTGGGCGTGGTGAGCACCTTGGCCAGCCGCTGCGCCACTTGCTCCAGGGAAGCAGGAGCGGGACCGGCGAACTCCGCGGCCACGGCGGGGTTCAGCAGGCGCTGGGAGTCCTTGTTCGCCGCGAAGCCGGCAGCCAACGGGCCTGCCTTGGCGGCGAACTCCGCATCCGGGATCGCGGCCAGCTGGATCCAGGGCGAGAAGACCGCATGGTGCCCCCGGCTTACGTCGCCCAGGAACGTCATCCAGCGGCGCACCAGGCCGTCCGGCAGGCCGCGCTTCGCGGCGATCGCGCGCAGGTCCGCCCCGGGCTGGGACGCCTCACGCGCGGCGAGCAGGGAGTCCGCGACTTTGGTCTTACCCAGCACCAGGATGGCGGTGCGCTCCCGCTCCAGGAAGCCCTGGGCTTCGGCTTCCAGGGCCTTGAGCTGGGTTTCGTAGGCCACGTACGCCGCGGTGCGCTCCGGGGTCTCCAGCAGCGGCCCGTCCTTCGGCTCGTTAGAGCTGGCGAAGACCCCGTAGACCGAATAGTAATCCGCGGTGGGGATCGGGTCGAACTTGTGATCGTGGCAGCGGGCGCAGGCCACGGTGAGGCCCTGCGTGCCGCGGAACACCACGTCGATCCGGTCGTCGATGATATCCGGCTGACTGTTCAGGAACCGGCGGCCGAGGGTGAGGAAGCCCATCGCCGCCAGCGAGCGCCGGTCGTCGCCCAGCTCCAGGCGGTCCGCCGCGAGCTGCTCCAACAGGAACCGGTCGTACGGCTTGTCCTCGTTGAAGGCGCGCACCACGTAGTCCCGGTAGGTGTAGCTATAGGGGTAGCGCCGCTCTTCCGTGAAGACGTAGCCCTTGGTGTCCGCGTAGCGGGCCACGTCCAGCCAGTACCGTGCCCAGCGCTCGCCGTACTGCGGGCTGTCCAGGAGCCGGTCCACGACCTTGGCAAACGCAGTGGGCGACTTGTCGTTCACGAACGCTTCCACGTCCGCGGCGGACGGCGGCAGGCCGGTCACGTCGAAGTAGGCGCGGCGGATCAGCGTGCGGCGGTCCGCCGGGCGGGCGGGAGTCATCTTCTTGGACTCCAGCTTCGCCAGCACGAACGCATCGATCGGGCTCTTGATCCACGCCTTGTTCTTCACCTTCGGGAGGGCGGGATTGGCTACCGGCTGGAAGGCCCAGTGCTTCTTCGGATCAGGGGCCTGCCCGGTGGTGCTCGCGCCGCCTCCCGGCCAGGGCGCGCCCATCTTCACCCAGGCGGTAAGCGCCTCGATCGCCTCCGGGGCCAGCTTCCCCTGCGGCGGCATCTTCACCGGCCCGGTGTGGCTGAGCACCTGGATCAGCAGGCTCTTCGCGGGGTCGCCCGGCACCAGGCTCGGGTGGCCGGCATCGGTGCCTTTGAGCAGGCTGGCGAGGTTGTCTACCCGCAGCCCCGACTGCTGGAGCTTCGGCCCATGGCAGGAGTAGCAGTTTTCGGCCAGTACCGGCCGGACGCGCGTCTCAAAAAACTCCGCGGCTTCCGGGGAGATCTTCGGATCTTTCCCCAGCCCCGGCTTCGCGGCGACGGCCGGCTTCCCCGGCGTCTTGCTCGCGGGCTTCTGCCCCGCGGCCACCGCCGCCACGGCACACCAGCCTAACGCCAGGCCTCCTGCAACCACTCCGGTGAAACGCATACGTCTGTTCTTCCTTGAAAGACACCCTCGCCGCGCATGCGAGCGCCTTCCTATTACTCTACTACGTGAAGACACCGAAACGCCTCCACCGCGGGTTGCCGTTCGTTTGAGTTCAGGCGTTGGGTGTTCAGGTGTTCAGGTGTTCAGGTGTTTAGGTGTTCAGGTGTTCAGGTGTTCAGGTGTTCAGGTAAGGGGTTGGCTCGCC
>JAJFMS010000423.1 GCA_020696885.1 Armatimonadota bacterium
TGCGTTCAGTGGAGTCCTGCCCGCCGCACCAACGGGGGGCCGGCGGTGTGGATGGGGTAGCTACTGTGGTCAGGATCGGTATTATCGGCGCCCGCGGCTTCGCGGGGGGTGAGCTGTTGCGGCTGGGCCTGCAGCATCCCGGGATGGAGATCACCTACGTCACCTCGGAGAGCCAGGCCGGCGCTCCGGTTACCGAAGGCTTCCCGGGCCTTCTCGGCGCCACGAACCTTCGCTTCTCCGCCTTCAATGAGGAAGAGGCGCTCCGGTCTGCCGACGCATTCTTCTTCGCCCTGCCGGACGGCGAGGCGATGGCCCGCGTCGAGCCGTTGCTGGCCGCCGGGAAGAAGGTCGTGGACGTCTCCGGGGACTTCCGGGTCCGCGACGTGGAGAACTACGAGGCATGGTATCGCCGCCCGCACGTCTCCCCGCACCTGCTGAAGCAGGCCGCTTACGGGCTGCCCGAAGTCCGCTCCAAGGTGCGCGAGGCCTCTCTGGTCGCCAACCCGGGCTGCTATCCCACCGCCATCGTGTTGGCCGTGGCTCCGTTGTTCGCCGCAGGGCTCGCGGTGCCGGACTCCCTGGTCGCCGATGCGAAGAGCGGGGTCTCAGGCGCCGGCGGCCGTTCGTCCCTCGACCCCGCGTTCTCCTTCGCGGCGATCAGTGACAACTTCCGCGCCTACGCCGTTACGGGCCACCGGCACCTGGCGGAGATGGAGCAGGAGCTGGCAGAGCTGTGCGCCAAGCCGGTGACGATGTCGTTCACGCCGCATCTGCTGCCGTTGATGCGCGGAATCCTGGCCACGTGCTACGTGACGCTGAGCGAGCTCCGGTCGAAGGAAGAGCTCACCGCGCTGTACCAGGAGTACTACGCCGGTGCGCCGTTCGTACATGTGCTGGAGAAGGCGCTTCCGGAGCTGCGGTTCGTGGCGGGCTCCAATGCCTGTCACGTGGCGGTGGCGGTGGACCCCCGTACGCGGCGGGCGATCTGCGTCAGTGCGTTGGATAACCTGGTGAAGGGCGCGGCAGGTTCGGCAATGCAGAACATGAACCTGATTTGCGGCCTGGATGAGACCGCTGGGCTGCAGGCTGCGGCCACGGGCCCTTAAGCTTTGTCGGGTTGGTAGACGATCCGAACCGGCTGGCTTGCTGGCATTAGTGGGGTCGGGTGGCATCTCTGCCGCTCGACCCCACCATTTAAGAGCCAACCCGGCTAGGACTCGTCTGCGTCCTGCTGAGCCCGCTTACCCTGTTCGATGAGCTGCTTCACCTTCTGGCCGCCCTTCCGCCCGATCTCTTCGTAGAATTGCGGCCCGTGGCGCTGGGCAGTGATCTCGCCGCCCTTGCGGCCGGCTTCCCGGACGGTCATCCCCCCGCCGGCCGGTTTCCCGGTCTTCGCCTTCGACTGTGCCATCGCTATTCTCCTCGTTGCGCCTGCTGCCTCGCACCGGTTCCCGCTCTTCGCGGGGTGGCGCCGGTGTGAACACCTCCACGGGGGACATCTGCCGCTCCGGATGAGATTAGCTGCCGGTCCCCTTCCCGTTCGGTCGGTCTATACCCCGGGGGTGTGCAACCGAAACGGGGCCAGGCGGACGCTTGACCCCCCTCAGAAGGCGGATTATAATCTCGCCGGTAGCCCCGGTCACCCAGGCCGGGGCATTTCTGCTTGTCGGTTGATAAAACGTGTAATCGGCGGGGCTCCGACGAGCCGGAAAAAACAGGCTTTACGCCATGGCAGAATTTTTTGAGATCGAGGGCTCCGTTTGCGCTCCCGAAGGGTTTCTAGCGGCCGGAGTGGCCGCGGGAATCAAGCCTTCGGGGAACCCGGATGTTACGCTGATCGTTTCGGACCGGCCCGCTACGGCTGCGGCCCTCTTTACCCGGAATCGCGTGGTGGCAGCTCCCGTGGTGGTGAGCCGGGAGCATGTATCGCGTGGACGCGCGCGCGCGATCGCGGTGAACGCCGGCAACGCCAACGCCTGCACCGGCTCCACTGGGATGGAGAACGCGCGCCGGATGGCGCGGGTGGCTGCCGATCTGCTGGGCACGGAGCCCGAAGAGATCCTGATCGCTTCTACCGGCATCATCGGCCGCCCGATGCCGATGGAGCGGCTGGAGGCCGGGCTGGCGTTAGCGGCCCGCGAGCTGCGCCCGGATGGTGGTCCGGCGGCCGCCCGCTCCATCATGACCACGGACACGCGCCCGAAGGAGATCGCGGTGGAGATCTCCGTGGACGGCTCCCGGTTCCGCATCGGCGGCATCTGCAAAGGCAGCGGCATGATCGAGCCGAACATGGCTACGATGCTGGCGTTCGTCACCACGGATGCCGAAGTGTGGCCGGAAGTGCTGCAGGCCGCCCTGACCACCGCCGTGGAGCGGACCTTTAACTGCGTCACCGTGGACGGCGACACCAGCACCAACGATTCACTGTTCATCCTGGCGAACGGCGCTTCCGGCGTGCGGGTCTCCCCGGAATCGCCGGCGCACCGGGCGTTCTGCGACGGGCTCCTCTACGTGTGCACGCATCTGGCCAAGGAGCTGGCCCGGGACGGCGAGGGAGCCACCAAGCTGGTGGAGATCCAGGTGACCGGTTCCCGGTCTACCGCGCAGGCGCGGAAGGTTGGCAAGTCGATCGCCAACTCGCCGCTGGTGAAGACCGCGCTCTACGGAAACGATCCGAACTGGGGCCGGATCCTCTGCGCGGCCGGTTACAGCGGCGTGCCGATCGACCAGGAGCGGCTGGCGCTGACGGTGTGCGGCTACCCGCTGGTGCGGGAGGGAGAGCCGGTGGAGTTCGAGGAAGCCACCGTGAGCCGCGCGATGCAGGATCCGGAGATCCTGATCCGGCTGGACCTGGGCCAGGGCCGCTCCGCCTCCACCGTCTGGACCTGCGACTTCAGCTACGACTACGTGCGCATTAACGCGGAATACACTACATGACCCAGTTAGACCGGGCGCAGATTCTCGTCGAGGCGCTGCCCTACCTCAAGCATTGGCACGGCAAGACGGTGGTCGTCAAGTACGGCGGCGCCGCGATGACTGACGAGGGTCTCAAGCACCAGGTGATGGAAGACATCGTCCTGATGCACTTCGTGGGGATCAACCCGATCGTGGTGCACGGCGGCGGGCCGGAGGTTTCGGAGGCAATGAAGAAGGTCGGCAAGCAGCCGGTCTTCCACCGTGGGCTCCGGGTGACGGACGCCGAGACGATGGAGATCGTCGAGATGGTCCTGGCGGGCAAGACCAACAAGGGCATCGTCTCCCTGCTGCAGCAGCACGGGACCCGGGCCGTGGGGCTCTCCGGCAAAGACGGTAACCTGTTCGTGGCCCGGAAGATGGAAGCGGACGGCGCGGACCTCGGCTTCGTGGGTGAGGTGGTGGAGGTCAACACCGGCCTGCTGGACATCCTGGTCAAGGGCGGTTACGTCCCGGTGATCTGCAGTGTCGCCACCGGCGCCAACGGCGAGACGTTCAACATCAACGCGGACCACATCGCCGGCCGGCTGGCCGGGGAGCTGAACGCGGAGAAGCTGGTGCTCCTTACGGACGTGCGAGGCATCCTGCGGGAAGTCAGCGATCCCACGTCGTTGCTGTCCGAGATCACCGCCGAGGAAGCCAGGGATCTGATCGCTACCGGGAAGGTGGATAAAGGAATGATTCCCAAGGTGGAGTCGTGCCTGATGGCCATCGAGCGCGGGGTGCCGCGCGCCCACATCCTGGACGGGCGCGCGCCGCACAGCATCCTGACAGAGCTGTTCTCGGATGAGGGCGTCGGCACCATGATCGTGCCGTAGGGTCTGATTGACGCTGGCGACTGATCGGATCTTGAGTGGAGCCCGCGGAGGGTGGAATCGTGCTGAAGCAAGCAAAGTGGTTCTACCTGAGCCTGAGCCTGGTTCTGGGTGGGTCCCTCGCGGTTCGGGCGGCGGAATCGGTCCGGCCGCTCCCCAACGCCCACGCGCACAACGACTACCTCCATCCCCGCCCCCTGCTGGATGCGCTGGCCCAGGGCTTCTGCAGCGTCGAGGCGGACATCTACCTCGTAGAAGGCCGGCTCCTCGTGGCGCACGAGGCGAAGGAGATCCGGCCGGACCGGACCCTGGAAGCGCTCTACCTGGACCCGCTCCAACAGCGGGCGCGGGAGCATGGCGGGCGCATCTACCGCGGCGGACCGCCGCTGGTCCTGCTAGTAGATATCAAAGGAGACGCGGACGCCACCTACGCCGTGCTCCGCGAGACCCTGGCCCGCTACTCCAAGCTATTCACCCGCTTCGAGCAGGGCAAGACGGCCCCGGGCGCAGTAACCGTCATCCTCTCCGGCAACCGGCCGCGGAGGGTGCTGGAGCAGGAGCCGCTGCGCTACGCGGCGATGGATGGCCGCCTGGAAGACCTCGGCACCGGCGCCGACCCTGCGCTGATTCCGCTGGTCAGCACCAACTGGCAGCTCTCCTTTACCTGGCGCGGCGTGGACGCCTTCCCCGCCGCGGAGCGCGAGAAACTGCGCGACTACGTCCGGAAGGCGCACGAGCAGCACTACCGCCTCCGGTTCTGGGCCACCCCCGACACGCCCGCCGCCTGGCGCGAGCTGCGTGATGCCGGCGTGGACCTGATCAACACTGACGACCTGGCGGGCCTGGCGGCGTTCTTCCGCGACGGAAAGAGCTGATGCATCGGGCGGTGATAGCGACTCCGCAACCCCACGATTAGA
>JAJFMS010000424.1 GCA_020696885.1 Armatimonadota bacterium
CGATGGGATCCCCGATCGGCAGTAGGAGCCCTCGCCGGCTGCGCGGAACGATCTCACAGGCCGCCAGCTCGCCCCAGGTGACCGGCCATCCCCGATCCGCTTTAGCGAAGGACCGCGGGCAAATCCTCCGTTGAGACGACTGCCGTCCATCCATAGTTTCAACCGCGTGCTTCTCCTCCTGGGTACCACCGCCCCGGCGATCCGTCCGGGAGCTCCCAAGCGTCCTTGAAGCACGCATCGAATGCTTGTCGTTCGAACTCTCCAAGGGTGGTATCGCACAGTATCGGGCGGCGGCGCTCAACGTCTATAGTGGAGCGTGCGCTTCGTGTCGACGGGAGACCAGCCGGCTTGCAAGTACTTACGATCAACCTGACGAAGACCTACCCCGGCAACTTCACGGCGGTCCACCCGATGAGCCTGCAGCTCGAGAACGGCGTGGTCGGCCTCCTCGGGCCGAACGGGGCGGGCAAGACCACCCTGATGCGGATGCTGGCGACGCTGCTGGAGCCGACCTCGGGCACTGCGCTGATCGACGGGCACGACATCCGGTACGACAAGCCGGCGGTGCGGGGTCTGCTGGGCTACCTGCCGCAGGACTTCGGCCTCTACCCCTCGCTCTCCGTGTTGGAGTGCCTGGACTACATGGGCCTGCTGGCCGGGCTGAGCCGCGGGAAGGCCCGCCGCGCCCGCATGGACGAGGTGCTGGAGCGGGTGAACCTCACGGAGTTCCGGAACCGGAAAGTGGGAGCCCTGTCCGGGGGCATGAAGCGCCGCCTGGGGATCGCGCAGGCGATCATCCACGAGCCGCGGCTGCTGATCTTCGACGAGCCCACCGCCGGCCTCGACCCGGAAGAGCGGATCCGCGTCCGTAACCTCCTCTCGGAGTTGGGCGGGGACCGGATCATCATCCTTTCCACGCACATCGTGGCGGATGTCTCCAGCACCGCGCAGACCATCGCGGTGATGAAGCGCGGGCGCATCGTCTTCAACGGCCCCACGCCGGACATCATCGATATCGTCCGCGGTAAGGCCTGGCAGGTGCTGACGGACGACCCCGGCCTGGCGCGGCTGCAGGAGGGGTATGCCGTGACGGAGGTCCAGCGGGAAGCGGGCGGAGTGCTGGTGCGGCTGGTGGCGGAGGAGATCGATTTCCCCGGGGCGGAGCGCCGGTCGCCCTCGCTGGAAGACGCCTACGTGTGGATCATGAGCGATGGCGCTCCCGGTCCCACCGCGGCTGCGGTTGCAGCCGGGGGCATCGGCGTTGCTCGCTAAGACCTGGTCCGCACGGTTCAACAGCGGCTGGAGCCCGCTGCTGCGCCTCCTCGCCACGGCGCGGTTGGAGGCGCGGCTCAACCTGGCCAGCCCGGCGCCGTGGATCATCGGTCTCATTCTGGGTGGGCTGGGCTACCTCAACTCGCGCACCCAGCCGGACCCGTCGTCGTTCCCGATTGCTTGGGACCTGAACCATTCCCTCGGCCCGCTGAGCGCCGTCCTGCTGCTCTTCCTCACCGCCAGCCTGGCCCACCGGCCGGTGCGGTACGAGGTGACGGAGCTGCTGGACTGCAAGCCGGTGGGCTCCGAGGAGCTGATCCTGGGGCGCTGGGTGGGCATGGTGGCGGCGGTGCTCGTGCCGATCACCATCGAGTACCTGGCGGCGATGCTGGGGCAGCGGCTCCACGCCAAGCCGCCGGTGCAGCCGCTGGTGTACCTGGACGCCTTCGCCCACACGCTCCCCGCGATCCTGTTCTTCACCACGTTCGCCTTCTGCCTCGTCGTGCTCACGCGGGTGCTAGTGCTGGGAGCGGGGCTCGCCGGGCTGCTCTGGTTCGCGGTCTACTCCGGGAAGGCGCTCTATCCGCCGGTGTTCCGGATCGACCTCAGCCAGAACGCGCTGGTGTTCCTCGGCCTTACCGGCGCCGCGCTCATCGCAATGCTGCTGGGTTACCAGGCCCGCCGCCGGGCTCGCGGAGCTTCGATGACGCGGGTCCTCGCCTGCGCCCTCTTCCTCTCGCTGGCGACCACGGCGGTACACGCCTCCTGGCTGGCGCTGGCGTTTCCGGGAAAGACCAGCGCGGTCCGCTCCTGGAAGCGGTTGGTCTCCAAGCATCGCGACGGGCGCGGCCCGGTCCCCAACTTTGCCTGGGTGGACGGCGCCGGTGAGCGGGTGTCGATGGCCGGGCTCCGGGGTCGTCCGGCGCTGCTGGTGTTCCTGCAGCCGAAGGACAGCGGCGCTTCCGCGCTCCTGGGCCGGCTATCCCGGCTGCCGCAGGACCTGGCGGAGGAAGAGATCCAGGTGATGGTGGTCTGCCTCTCCGAGGACCTGAACGACGGCCCCGACCTGGCGCGCCATGCCGGCGCGTCGCTACCGATCGTGACGGATTGGGGCCGTCCCGCGGGCGGCGAGTTCGATCCGGCGGACCCGGTGTCCGCAGTGGCCTGGAGCCTCGATGTGCGCGGTACGCCGCTGGCCCTCTTGCTGGACGACAACGGCCGGATCCTGCGGCGGGGCTTCCCCCTGGACGAGCCGAACTGGGACAGCCTGAAGCTGGAGATCCAGAAGTCGCTGGCAGAAGCGGAGGCGCGGTAACCGATGCTCTCGCTCCTGCGCTACAACCTGAAGATCGTGGCCCCCACCCTGCTCTGGACCGGCATGCTGGTGACGCTGCTGGTGGGCATGGTGATCTTTCACCAGTTCCGCAACGCGGACCAGTTCAAGGTCGGGGACGCAGCCTCGCTGGCCGAGCAGCTCATTCCCCTGATCGCGGCGTTCTTTTCGGCGGGCGTTCTGGACGCGGAGCTGAAGCGCGGCGCCCACGAGCTGCTCCGCTCCAAGCGCAAGCCGCTCTGGCTCACCGTGGCCTACCGGCTGGCCGTTTCGGTCGGGCTGGCAATGCTCATCGGGGTGGGCATCCTCGCGGCGCTGCACTTTGGCATCAAGCGGTTGCCCTTCGGGATGCTGCTCCTGGCCAGCCTGCCCACGGCGCTCACGCTGGCCCTGATCTCGCTGTGGACCCGCGTGCGGTTCGGCAACGTGTTCATCGGCTACGTGGTGGCCGTGGCGATCTGGGTGGGCAACGTGATCACGGCGATCATGGTCGCGGCGCTGGGGGTGCAGCTCAACCCACTGCTCAACCTGAGCAGCTATTCGGACCGGCTGGCCGCCATCGATGCCGACGCGCTGCAGACCACGCCCTACGTGGACTGGTGGTGGGTGAGCAAGCTCGCGCTGCTCGTGGTGTCCGCGCTCGTGTTCTGGAGCGTTACCAAGCGCATCGAGCACCTGGTGGAGGGAGACTGACCGATGCTGCGCCGACTCGGCGGTTGGGTCCGCACGCTCGCCAAGCTGGCCCTCCTGGTGCTGGGCTACTTCTGGCTGGGAGGGGCCTACAAGCTCGTCTACGCCCAGACCCACGACGTCACCCGGTTCAAGGGCCGCATCCCGATCCCCTATTACCAGCAGCAGTTCATCCTGGATGCCCTGCTCTACCAGACCTGGGTG
Source organism: Armatimonadota bacterium (assembly GCA_020696885.1). The sequence goes on from JAJFMS010000424.1 coordinate 3,500, forward strand.
TTCGGCCCGGACTTCCGCAACTACATCGGGGAGCTGCCGGCGCTGGGCACGCTGCTGAACACGAACACGCAGGCGGCGCTGGCGGACTACTGCCGGTCGCGGGAACTGCAGTTGAACGCGGTGGCGGACCGGTATCCGTACAGCCTCTTCGCGGAGGAAGCGCTGGAAGACGCCTACCTCTACAGCGTGGGCGCTTCGCTGTTGGGGCTGGCCGGCTCGCGAGAGAAGCCGGTCCGCGCCTATGCCGCCCCGGAAGGTAAGCACTGGGTGGTAGCCGGCGTGCCGAACACGGAGCGCGCCGTGCAGCTCTCCCGCCGGCTCGCGGATACGTTCCCGGATAGCAGCCAGGCCGCTACGGCGCTGTTCCGGGTGGCGGAGGCCGAAGCGCAGGCGGGACGGAAGCCGCAGAGCCTGGCCGTCTACCGCCGGGTGCTTTCGGAGTACCCGCACAGCGACCAGACCGAGGCCGCCGCCGAAGCGCTTTCCCGCGCGGCCCGGGACGCCGGCAAGCTGGAGCAGGCCCGCAACTTCAAGCGCCAGGCGCTGCGGGCAGCGGAGTACACCGCACGCGAGCAGTTCCCCGGCAAGGCGCTGCCGGCGAAGTCCACCCTCTCCGTGATGGGGTTCCGGATCGACCTCTCCGGTCTGGAGCTCCAGCTCAACCGGGTGTCGCCCGCCCGGGAGCTGGCGGCCATCGCGGACCGGGAGGCGGCGCGGCTGGGGTCGATCCGCGCGCTAGATCAGAACCTCAAGAACGACCTGAAGGACCGCCGCGAGCGGCTGGAAGAGGTGCGCAACGAGCTCTGGGTGGCGGACATGTTCGAGGCGGTGAAAGTGGAGCTCCCCGGCCTGGCCCCGCGCGCCCGGGAGTTCCCGGTTTCCGGATCCGTGCAGTTCGAGGGCCGGCCGCTGGAAGGCGTGGAAGTGGTGCTGGCAGGCGGTGGACAGGACCTGCGGGTCCGCCGGTTCTCCCGGCAGCCCGAGAGCGCGTCCGCCACGTTCCGGGCGATGACGGACCGCCGCGGTCGCTACACCATCACCGGCGTGCCGGCCGGCAGCTACTTCGTTGCGATGCTCTTCCCTGTTACATCGCCGAGCGGAGTTCTGATCCAGCCCGATGGCGTCGCTCCGCTCCCGGAGTACGATTTCTCCTTGCCGGTGGTGGTGGACGACCAGCCGGTGAAGCTACCTCCGCTCACCTTCCG
>JAJFMS010000425.1 GCA_020696885.1 Armatimonadota bacterium
CGAACAAGGCCTTCGGTCACTACCGCTGGTCCTAGTTTCAGCTCAGTGCTACTGCAGGGGCGCCGTCTGCCGTCCTGTGTGGGAGTGTAGACTGAACGAGGGCCGGTAAGCCGGAACCTTCGGGCGGTCTAGCGGGTATATCTACCCGGATCACCCTCACAGGGAGCGGTATACGGCGCCTTTGTGCGTGTTAGTCCGTTTCAATTCGAAGCAAAGTCCTCGCGGGAGGTTACGCGATAATGGCCAGAGAGTACCCATTAGAAAGAACTCGGAATATTGGCATCGCCGCGCACATTGACGCCGGCAAAACGACCACCACCGAGCGGATCCTGTTCTATACCGGCCGCGTGCGCCATATCGGCGAAGTGCACGACGGCGCGGCCACCATGGACTGGATGGTTCAGGAACAGGAGCGCGGCATCACCATTACGTCTGCCGCCACCACCTGTTTCTGGAAAGAGCACCGGATCAACATCATCGATACGCCGGGCCACGTGGACTTCACCGTGGAAGTGGAGCGCTCCCTGCGCGTGCTCGACGGTGCGGTGGCCGTGTTCTGCGCGGTCGGCGGTGTGCAGCCCCAGTCCGAGACGGTGTGGCGCCAGGCGAACAAGTATCGCGTTCCCCGGATCGCCTACATCAATAAGATGGACCGGACCGGCGCGGACTTCTACGTGGTGCTCGCGAAGATGAAGGAGCGGCTCGGTGCCAACATGGTGCCGCTGCAGCTTCCGATCGGCGCCGAAGGCGACTTCAAGGGCGTGGTCGACCTCGTCACGATGAAGGCGATCGTCTATACGGACGACCTCGGCACCACCAGCGAGTCCGCGGAGATTCCGGCGGACCTGCAGGATGCGGCCGTGGAGTACCGGGAGAAGCTCGTCGAAGCGGCGGCGGACTCGGACGAAGACTTGATGGAGAAGTACCTGGAAGGGCAGCCGGTGGGCGAAGCGCAGCTCCGCGCGGCGATCCGGATCGGCACCATCAATAACACGATCGTGCCGGTGGTTTGCGGCTCCTCGTTCAAGAACAAGGGCGTGCAGCCGATGCTGGACGCGGTGGTTGACTACCTGCCGAGCCCGGTGGACCTGGAAGCCGTGCAGGGAACCGACCCGCGCAGCGGCGGCACCCTGGAGCGCAAGCCGAGCGACGAAGAGCCGTTCAGCGCGCTGGCGTTCAAGATCATGTCGGATCCGTACGTGGGCCGTCTCACCTTCTTCCGCGTTTACAGCGGCAAGCTGGCGAAGGGCACCTACATCTACAACGCGTCTAAGGGCAAGAAGGAGCGCGTGGGCCGGGTACTCCGGATGCACGCCAACCACCGGGAAGACGTGGATGAGGTGTACGCCGGCGATATCGCGGCGGCGGTAGGACTGGGCGACCAGACCACCACCGGAGACACGCTGTGCGAGGAAGGGCAAGCGATCCTCCTGGAGTCGATCGTGTTCCCCGAGCCGGTCATCTCGATCGCGATCGAGCCGAAGACGAAGGCGGACCAGGACAAGCTGGGAACGGCGCTGCAGCGCCTCTCGGCCGAGGACCCGACCTTCCGCGTTCACACGGACCCGGAGACGGCGCAGACGATCATCAGCGGCATGGGCGAGCTGCACCTGGAGATCATCCAGGATCGCCTCTTCCGCGAATTCAAGGTGGAAGCGAACGTTGGGCGCCCGCAGGTGGCCTACCGGGAGACGATCACCAAGAAGGCGCACGGCGAGGGTCGGTTCGTGCGGCAGACCGGTGGTAAGGGTCAGTTCGGGCACGTCGTGTTCGACATGGCTCCGCTGGAGCCGGGCGAAGGCTTCCAGTTCCATAACAAGACGGTCGGCGGCACGGTGCCGCGGGAATACGTTTCCGCAGTCGAAGCCGGCGTCCGGGAAGCGATGGACCGCGGGATCCTGGCCGGCTACCAGATGATCGACATCTCGGTCACCCTGGTGGACGGTAGCTACCACGAAGTCGACTCGAGCGAAATGGCGTTCAAGATCGCCGGCTCGATGGGCTTCAAGGAAGTGGCCAAGAAGGCCAACCCGGTGATCAAGGAGCCGATCATGGCGGTCGAGGTCGTGACGCCCGAGGACTTCCTCGGCGACATCATCGGCGACCTGAACAGCCGCCGTGGACGGATCGAAGGCATGGAGCCCGCGCAGGGTGGCACGCAGGTGATCAAGGCGCACGTGCCGCTGGCAGAGATGTTCGGCTACGCGACGACGGTTCGCTCCGTCTCGCAGGGCCGCGCCAGCTACAGCATGGAGCCGAGTCACTACGACCAGGTGCCGCGCAACGTGGCGGAAGAGATCATCGCGAAGGTCGGCGGGGCCAAGTCCTAACCGGCACGAGCGCCGGCTTCAAGTAGAAGCCGGAACAGGAACGGAACCCCGGGGGAGACACCGTCTCTCCCGGGGTTTCTTTCGTCTGTGAGGTGTTCCGGATGCGGCCGGCGAGCCGGCCGCGGTAACATTGCCCGGGAGACGAACGAGCATAGTGGAACGAGGCCCAAACCAGCCAGAAGCGAGCGGAGCCGGCTACCTCTGCTTCCAGCGCGAGCACGCCGCCGGCGAGGAGGAATGCGAGTGGGCCGGCCTGCTCGTGGTGAACCCGAACGGGCTGCCGCTGGAGTTTCTCTACAGTGGCCCGCTGCGGCCGACGCCGGTGCAGCAGATCCTCTACCAGGACCAGCTCGCGCGTGAGGTGCGCCTCTCCCTGGTGCGCTCGCTCCGGAAGGGGCTGCGGTCCCGCCTGCTCTTCACCGCCGCCGCGGACTACGAGGCGGATCCGGCGTTTCAGGTGGAGCTCGGCTGCCCGCTGCTGATCCTGGATGGGGAGCACGAGGCGTGGGCCACGGAGGTCACCCCGGCCGCGCGGGCCATGCGGGAGCGCCTGGAAGAAGTGGTCGGCGTGGGGGAGCCGCTCGGCCGCACGCGAGCCGCGCTTGCCTACGTTGTGGAATTCGAGCGGAAGGGCTCGTAGCGCGGGCGAGCCCGTCCTGTGCCGGAATTGCCCGCGAAACACGCGAAAGTCCGCGGGAAGGGTAGGTGCACCACTCATCTCGGTGCTACCACCGCCCCAGGTCTCGCAACCAGAGCGATGCCGCCACCTGCCGAGCCCCTCCCTTTCGCGCGTTTTCGCGTGTTTCGCGCAATCCAGCCCCAGCCCGCACGGCTTCCTATTTGTAGCCCTGCGGCTTTAGCCCGGGGCGGCCCCTTGAAAACACACCCCGCCCGATGACAACGAAAGGTCCTGCGCACCCCGGATTGTGTGCGCAGGACCCCTCGCTGGTAACGGACGGCGCCTACCGGAACCTGGGCGGCTCCACGTAGAGCACCCAGCTCAGAGCGGCCAGGGCTTTCAGCTTTTCGGCCGGCAGCGTGCCGAGAAGCAATTTGCCGGGGATCAGGTCCGCCGCGAAGTCGAACCCGAGCTCCTTGAGCTTGCGGAGCCCGTCCTTCGGCATGGCCTTCACCCACACCTGGATGTCGACCCGACCACCGGTGCTCGGCTGCGCCCGGAGTGACGCCGCGAGCTTCACCTCGGCCGGGACCGGTCGTTTCGCCGGAGCCTCTGCCGGATAGGGCCTGCCTTCGGCGCTACCCCTCGTCTGCCGCCGGCGAACGCCCTGGTGAGCACCGCTTTCCCTCAACCCTTGCGCCTCGAACTCGGACAGGCCACCAGCATCATCGGACTCCGGAATTCCGTCAATCACCGCTTTCAGTTCCTCGTTCTCCGCAAACGGGTTGATTCGCCTCGGCGCCGGGCTAGGGCGCAGCTTCGGGGCAGCCGGTCGCGCCGTGGGGGTGGGAGTCTGCGGCTGCGGCTGCTCGCTCGCCTGGCTGAGAGCATCCTCCCTAGGGGTCGGCTCCAACACCACGCGCGGCGAAGCGACCGGCGTCTGCAGGGTGGGCGCCGGTACGGCAGGGAGGCTCTTCCGCTTCTCCAGGCTCTGGAGGGGCTCGGGGTTCGAGATAACCGGTGCCACGAGGGCGTCGTTGCTCGAGAAGCTATAGTCCGTAGAGCTGCCGGAGAGCTGCACGTTCGGCAGGTAGGTCCCGCCGACCTGGAACCGCCGCGCATTGTAGGCATCTCCGTTCGCCCGTCCATCCTGCAGGGCGTCAACTACCTCGCCTGCCTGCTCCTTGTCGCCTTGGCCGAAGATGCCTTCGTAGGACATGCCTTCGGGCATCTCCACCGGCACGTCCACGGTTCGCTGCTTGCCGCCGAGGTTGACCACCCGCTGCTCGACCGCCACGAACGAGGTGTACTGGCTCATCAGGCGGTAATCCAGCGCCACGTTGATGATCTGCTCCTTCACTTCCTCATTCGGGTTGCCGGTCTGCGCGCCGAGGTAGTCGCTGGACTGGAGCGACTCGATCTTCTCCCGCGCCCAGAGCGAGGGGAGGGGGCTGTGCTCGTCCTTCCGGGCCGGCAGAGCCACGTGCATTGTGTGGGTCCACGGCTGGCCGTCCATGGTGCCGCGCAGCACCACCTCGCCCTCGGCCTGGCCGGTGTAGCGTCCTTTGAGGATCACCGGTCGGCCGTCCACGAAGAGGTCCGGGATCCGCTTCGGGTAGACGTCTTTCGCCGGCAGCCCCTGCCAGTCCACCTGCAGCCCGGTGACCAGCGGCTTCGCCACGCGCCGGTAGAACCGCTTAGCGGCCTCTTCCGCGGAAGACTGCAGCGTGACAATCTCCGCGACGCCCTGGCC
>JAJFMS010000003.1 GCA_020696885.1 Armatimonadota bacterium
AACCACGAGAGCCACCTCGGTCAGGCGAGTCTCGCTCGACGCTACCGTCAGCGAAAGCTGAACCACGCTGTCGTAAGGCCTCACCGTGAGAAGCAGAGTGTGGGCAACTTTCTCGATCCGATAGCTGAAGTAGGTACCATACTCCTCCGTTTCCGGAACCACTTCCAGGCACTCCAAGAAGTCCAGCTCTTCCCACTCGAGCTGTGGCATTAACGCTACTCCACAAAGCGGACCGCGACCTAACTACTAAAGAGGCCGCCAGACCCGAATGACCCGACTTTCCGTCAGAGTACACGGACGACATCTATTGCTCAGCTGCCGCTTCTCCTCTCGCGATGCCTCGTTATCGACGCGTGGTCTGGACGTTCGGCCGGCGGCCGAGGGGCCGCTGCGAGTAGACGGCCCACCAGTTCACCTCCGCCTGCCGCGCCACCACCCGGGTGTGCGGCCACTCTCCGGGCAGAAGGTTGATGTGGTGCCCGCCGCGCGTGTGGAGGCTCCGCACCCCCGTGAAGAGGCCCGGCTCGGCGAACTCGGTGATGTCGAGCTTGTCGGGGCCGCGGTCACCCTGGTACTCCATGCCGAACCGCTTGAGCAGCGGGTTCCAGAACGCGTCGTCCGACGGCCGATCGCCGGTGCCGCCCGCCAGGTACACGCAGCCGCCTTCCAGAAGGTATTCCAGCACCGCTTCGCGGTTGATGCCGTTCGTGCCGGCCAGGAAGACGCCGTCGTAGCCCTTGAGCGGGCCGGGCTCCTGCGTCATCTGGTACCGGTGGCCCAGCCGGGAGAGGGTTTGCTGGAACGGCTTCCCGTAGGCCCAGTGCCGGGAGTAGAGGAGGAACTGGCCGGGCCGGCCGCCGGTGAAGCTATCGCAGATGTTCCGGACGAACCGCGGCGTGGAGACGCCCGCTTCGTGGAAGCCGGTGTCGCTGGTGGGCCACTCGTCCCCGGCCACGATGAGCACGGCGTTTCGCGGCTCCGCGGGCCGCGCCGGGCTCGGCGTGAAGGCTGCCAACCCGCCGATCCCCAACGCGAACAGGCCCGACGCCAGCGAGCCGGCGATGCGGCGGCGATTGTGCAGTCCCATACTCCTGCTCCTCACTCCCTCGAGAAACCCAGTCGTTGACGGCAACCGGCTGCGATTGAACGCCTACGGTTCGTTATCGTTGTCAGTACGGCGCCTCACCGCAGCGAGCGCACCACTTCCGCGTAGGCCAGCAGCGTCAGGTAGTTCCGCAGGGTGAAGCCGCTGCTGCGCAGGCCTTCTTCAGAATAATCGTCCTGATACCGCTTCGGGAAGCTGGGGTGCACGCCGTCGCGCGCGATGAGCGTGGGCACCTCGTAGCCGGAGAACTCTTTGAAGCGGTCCAGCGCGCCGTCCCAGTCGTCCGGGCGGCGCTTGAGGACCTCGGCATGCAGGTCCGTCAGCGGCACCTTCAGCTCCCGTGCGATCTCCCGGGCCGCTTCCGCGAAGCGAGCGGCCTTCTCCTCGAAGCCGTGCCGCGGCGGGATGGTGCTGAGGATCACTACGGTGCCGCTGTCCAGGCACCGCTGCACCACACTGTGGAGCTTCGTGCGGTATTCGTCCAGCTCCAGCGCGTGGAGATCGTTGGTGCCGAACATCACCAGCGCCACCTCGGGGTTCAGCTTCTTCAGCCAGGCCGCCACGTTCTGGTCCGCCCAGCGCACCGTCTGCCCGCCCTCGCTGCCGAACTCCGGCCCCTTCCAGTCCCGCCAGCATTCCGGCTTCAGGTAGCCGTTCACCTGCTGGAAGGCCGCTTCCAACGCCGGGGGCGCGTTGCGGCGACCATACCGTAGCGGGCCCCAGAACGCCTGGGTCACGGTGATGGAGTCCCCGAACTGGGCGAACGTGCCGGCTCGACCGGTGAACCGCCCGTGCACGCGGCGCGCGTTCTCGGCCCATGCCGGCTTCGCCTCTTCGGCGCGCACCGGCACTCCGCACCCGGCCGCCAGCAGTAGCATGCCCAACGTTCGTCTGGTCATCGTGGGGGAGCACTCCATGATCTGAGCGAGGGTCGGAGAGGGCCATTCGTAACGAGTAATTCACCACAAAGACACGAAGGCACTAAGTGGGAAGGAAGCAATGGACGAGGGCGCTGGCTAAGTCCACCCCGTTCTTCTCTTTGTGTCCTGGTGCCTTTGTGGTGAATTCGTAAAGCGTAAGAAGACCCGTCATTACTCCGCCGTGGCCCGCGCGGGTAGCTCCCGCGCAGTTCGCGGCGCCGCAATGCAGTAGAGGCGACTGGAGGTGCGGATCAGGAGCCGGTTGCCGGCAATGGCCGGAGTGGACATGCACATGTCGTCCTCCGCCAGGGTGTTGGTGCGAAGGACCTCGAACCGGTCGCTGCCCCGGATCACGAAGGTGGTGCCCTCCTCGCTCAGGCAGAAGACCTTGCCGTCATACGCCCAGGGCGAGGCGGTGAAGTTGGCGCCGTTCGGGATCCGCTCCTTGTCGAAGAGCGGCGTCCCCTCCTTGGCGCGATAGGCGCCGAACAGCCCGCGGTCGAACAGCACATAGAGACGACCGTCATACGCCAGGGTCGAGGGGTTGTACGGGGCGCCGCGCCAGTCGCACCAGGCGATGAAGCGGTTGGACCGCTCCTCGCGCCCGAGCGAGATGTTCCCTTCCGCGCCGGGGCGGATGGCGTAGAGCGGCCGGAGCGGGCTGCCCACGTAGCCGGAGCTCACGTAGAGCAGGCCGTCCGCCGCGTACGGCGTGGCGATGGTGATGGACGACATCCCCTCCAGCCACCAGAGCAGCTTGCCGTTGAGGTCGTAGGACCGCACCTGGCCGGAGCCGGGCGTCACGATCTCCGTGCGGCCGCCGGACTCCCACACGTACGGCGTGGCCCAGTTGCTCTTCTCGTCCCGCTCCACGCGCCAGATCTCTTTGCCGGTGCGCTTGTCCAGCGCCGCCAGGGAGGAGCGCTCCTCGTTGTCGTTCACCAGGTAGAGCCGGTCCCGGTGGAGCACCGGCGAGGCGGCGGTGCCCCAGCCGAACCGCGTGGCGTGCGGCTCGAGCCGCTTCGACCAGACCGGCTTGCCGTCCATGTCGAAGCAGAAGACGCCCAGGTTGCCGAAGTAGGCGTACACGCGCTCCCCGTCCGTCACCGGGGTCTCGGAGGCGTAGCTGTTCTTCAGGTGGCGCGGGGTGTTCGGCTTCGACTCGAAGACCGTCCGCTCCCACCGGACTTTGCCGGTGCGCACGTCCAGGCAGTACACCTTCCAGACGTGCACGGATGGGGGTGGGGTGGGGCGGTCACCGCCGAAGTAGAGGCCCTTTTTCGGCTCCTCGGTCTGGCCCTGGTTTACCACGGTGGTGAGGAACACCCGGTCGCCCCAGACGATCGGGGACGACCAGCCGCGGCCGGGCAGATCCGTCTTCCACGCCACGTTCTCGGTGGCGGACCACCGGTCCGGCAGCCCCTTGCGCTCCGAAACGCCGCGCGCTCCCGGCCCGCGGAACTGCGCCCAGTTGTCGCCCGGCGTGGCGGCGGCGGCTCCCAGGCCGGCGGCGAGCGTCGCCGTTACCAGGGCTCGTAGGCCGAGCTTCGTGCGCATGATGTCTGTCCTTTCACCGGTGAGCCTGCCGGACACCGCGCCGTCAGGAGTTGCAGGACAGTTCCCTACCAGGGCCGGCCGCGACCTCCCGGGAAAGGAGTAATGGAGTGCTGGAACTGGTGCGGCCTTACGGCCGCCATCTCCAATACCCCACTACTCCAACGCTCCATTACTCCCTTACTTCCCCTACCGCCCCCACTCGAAGTTCACGCCGCGGGCAACTCCTCCCGGCGCAGGACCAGACGGTCCGGCCATCGTCTCATCGCCGATCAGCAGCAGGGCGGTGGCGCCCCGGGGGCCGCGGGCAGTGATCTGGAAGTTGTTCGGGCGGCCGTGCCGCACTGCCGAGGCCACGTCCAGCGTGCGGCTCTCCCCGTCCGCCAGTTCCAGCGGGAAGCGCTTCCCGTTGACCCGGATGATCACCTCCCGGAGGCCCGGCGTACCGTTGCGGAGGGTGACGTAGTGCTCCGCGGCCGGCAAGCCGGAGAAGCTGCGGGTGAGCTGCTTCCCCTTCTTCAGCTCCAGGTTGGCGATGACCGGGTCGCCGTTGGTGATGTTGCCCAGGCAGTCCACCGCCCGCAGCGCCACCCGTCCGCTCTTCGACTGGTCGATCTTCGTTGCCGTCACCAGAACGGCGTCCGTGGTGCCCGGCGTGAACGGCTGCACCACGGTGCTGCAGTTAGTGGTGTCCGTGACCGTGATGGAAGCCAGCCCGGAGCCGGTATCCCGCACCGTGATCTGGATGTAGGTCTTCCCGCTGCCGTTGATGCCGGTGGAGGTCAGGGTGACGGAGGGAGGCGTGGTCTCCGCAGGCCCGGAGCAGGCGATGGTGGCGGAGAACTCGGAGGTATTGCCGTTGGGGTCCGTCGCCGTGGCGGTCACGCGGTGGCCGCCCGCCACCAGCACCGGCACGGCGGCCTGGAAGTTGACGGTGCCGGAGACGCCGGTGGTCACCAGGGTGGAGCCCAGGTACCGCTCTCCCTCGCCGTGGCCGGACGGATCCGCCGTCGGACTGGAGAAGAACTCCACCCGGAACTGCGTGCCCGGCGTGCTGTCCAGCGAGCCCTTCACAGTGGTGCTCCCGCCCGACGTATATGCCGTGGTCAACACCGGGTAATTCTGGAGGTTGTTCGCGCCGGTATCCGGGTCGCCCGGGTCGTTGGGGGAGACCCCGTCGACACCCAGGTCGATGCCGATCGCGGCGTTCGAGTGGATCGAATTGCCCAGCACGGCATTCCGGACGCCGTCCGCAGGCCGCACCCCCACATCACCGCTGAAGGCAACCACATTTCCCGCCCCGCCGGACGTTCCTCCGATGGTGTTTCCCGACGGCCCGTAGCCGAGCCAGACCCCCATCCAACCATTCCCCAGCGCCACCGTTCCGGTGGCAGCAACCCCGATCCGGTTCCCCTGCACGAGGTTGCCGGTGGCCCCCGGTCCGAGCAGCGCCAGGCCGGCGGCGGTATTCCCCGAGATCACGTTGCCGGCGCCGGACGCCAGCCCGCCGATGGTGTTGTTTGCCGCGTTCTCCACCACCACGCCGTTGGCGGCATTCGGCAGCGGCGCGGCTCCCGTCACATCAGTACCGACGTAGTTCCCCTCCACACGAGTACCGTTCGTACCGGCCGCGTAGAGATAGATCCCAAAACTGTTCCCGGACACCAGGTTGCGGTCGGCGGGAGTGGTTCCGCCGATCACGTTCCCCGAGGCGTTGGCTACCAGGATACCAGTACCGTTCGGAACGGCCTGGAGACCATCCGCATCCGTGCCCACCCGATTGCCCGTAACCCGGGTGGCGGTAGTCCCATCTCCCAGGGCAATCCCATTGAATCCGCTCGCGGAGACTACATTGCCGGCGATCTCGTTATTGTCGGCGGCGGAGAGGTAGATCCCGTGATCGGCGTTGCCCAGTGCAGAGCTACCGGTTGCATCGGTTCCGATCCAGTTCCCCTGGATCGCGCTGTGGTTCGCCCCGTTGGCCATCAGCACGCCGACCCATCGGTTTCCGGAGATGAGGTTTCCGGCCCCGGCAGCCGCGCCACCGACCGTGTTGGAGCTGCCCGAGCAGCTCACTCCCACTAGGTTCGGGATGGCGGCGTCGCCGGCTGCATTGGTCCCGATGCGATTGCCAAGCGCGGAGTTCAGCGTGCCGTACATCGCCACCCCGTCGGCGGTATTCCCGGACACGAGGTTCCCGGCCCCGGGCGCAGCTCCGCCCACCTGGTTGCCGGAGATGTCCAGGCGAATGCCCTCGCGCGCGTTCGGGATGGCCGCGGTGCCGGCGGCGTTGGTGCCGATGTAGTTCCCCTGGATCACATGCCCTCCCCCGCCGTTGCTCCCGAGGATGCCCTGCTCACCGTGGCCGGAGATCACGTTCCGCGCGGCAGCCGTGGTGCCGCCGACAGTGCAGTTCGTGGCTCCCCAGAGCAGGACTCCGATCCGGACGTTGGCACTGGCCGCGGTGCCCGCCGCGTTCGTGCCGATGTAGCATCCCGTCACCGTGTGGCCGCTGCCGAAGAACACGAGGCCGATTTGTGTGAAGCGATTGATCACCAGGGAGCGAACGGTGGCGCCCGTACCGCTGACCACGAGGCCGTGCACCGCGGCGCCCGCGGACGTACCGTCCAGCTCCACAAGCGGCGCTCCGGCATAACCGGGTTGGGTGGTCCCGTCGACGGTAACCGGGCCGGCGACTTCCGGAAGCGGCGCGAGGGGGGTGATGGTCTGCGCGCCGGAGCCGATGCTGAACTCAATCGTATCGGCGCCCGGGTTGTCATTGGCGTCCAGGATCGCCTGCCGCAGCGAGCCCGGCCCGCTGTCGTTCGTGTTGGTGACGGTGAAGGTGGTCGCCACGGCGCCCACGGAACGGGGGACCGCCAGCAGCAGCGCCGCGGCGAGGCCCAGACCGGCCAGGCCGGCGCCGGCGCGTAAATGAAGCCCGAACATGACGAGGGTACTCCCTTCCCGGCTAGATGGAAGGCGGGGCGCGGCCGGGTCCGCCACCACTCGCGACCAGCAACTACCACCCGAGGTGGGCCGAGCGAGGGGAGGGACCTCCGGTAAGCTGGGAAAGCGGCAGCACCGGCGCTAGCTCTGGCCGGGAGTAGTCTAGCAGGCGGTCCCTATATTACTCCCACGGGACTCCCACAGGGTTGTGGTGTTGGGTGTTGGGTGTTGGGAAGCGCTTCGCGCAGTGTTCGGTGTTCGGTGTTCGGTGTTCGGAAGGGGCCAGGGTCTCTCCGCTCGCGGTGTTCGGGCGTGGCGTCGCGGCTACCGGTTCGGTTCCCCATTCGAAACTCGTAGTTCGTCACTCGCACTTCCCGAGGAGGCGCTCGGCCTGGCGGCGGAGGACCAGGTGCTCGGCGCGGTCTTCCCAGTCGTGGAATTCGTGGCCGGGGGCGTCCAGTTTCGCGGCGGCGCGCTGGAGCCAGGTCCGCGCCTCTTCCGGGCGCCCCAGCCTGGCGTGGAGAGACGCCAGGAACAGGTGGTCTGCGGGCTCCCCCTCGATGCCGCGGCTGCGGAAGACGGAGCGCAGCAGTTCCAGGGCCGGCTCCGAGGCGCCAGCGCGGAAGAGCACGTAGGCCCGGGTCTGCAGGCGGGAGGCGTCCTGGGGCGGCGCCTCGCCGGAGTTGGGACGGAGCAGGGAGTCGATGAGCCGCAGCGCTCCGGCGGCGGTGGCAGGTGGCTGGGGACCCAGCGCGCAGCACCAGGCAATCAGCTCCGGCCGCGCCTGGGGAGCGGAGGCCTGAGAGAGCATCTCGCGGCAGGTCTCCTGGTAGCCGGCAACGTCCCCGGCCGCGAGCGAGGTGAGCGCCAGGTGATACCGGGTCAGGGTGTCCGCGGTGTCCGGGCGGAGCGTGCTGCGGAAGTCGGCGGCCGCCTCCCGCCAGCGCCCCAGCGATGCCAGCGCCCGGCCCCGACGCTGCAGCAGCGCCGGCTCGCGCGGGCTCTGCGACAGCAGTGCCGAGAGGTGCTTCACGGCGACGTCCCAGCGGAGCGCCGTCTCGGCCCGCAGCGCTTCCGCGCGATGCCACCCCGGCGGATCTCCGGGATCGGCACCGGGGGTGGCCGAGAGTGAGCTCCAGAGGGAGGCGAGTGCCGTGGCCTCGACCGGCTGCGGTCCCAGCCCCGGATCCATCCGCTCGCAGGACAGCAGCCGGGCCAGCCGGATCAGCTCGCTTGTGGGCCGGCGCTCTACCGGCAACTCCCACACGTCCGCGTCCCCATTCGCCAGGCTTACCAGCAGGCGACGGCCGTCCGGGCTGAACCGGACCGTCCCGCGGAAGTGACTCTGCGCCTGCGGCGCCGTCACCGGCTCACCGGTCTCGCCATCCCAGATCCGCCACGTGCCGTGCGCGCCGACGGTGGCCACGAGGCGGCCATTCGGGCTGAACGCCCCGTCGGTGAGTGGGCTGCCCAGCGAGATGGGTGCCGACAGCGGACCGCCGGTAGCGGCATCCCACAGCCGCGCAGTCTGATCCACGCTTGCGGTCAGCAGCCGGCGCCCGTCCGGACTGAACCGCAGCCACTCCACGGGACGCTGGTGCCCGCGCCACTCGCGTAGCTTCCGGCGCGCTTTCAGATCCCAGGTCTCCAGGCCTCCGTCGGTGCGGCCCAGCGCCAGTTGCCGCCCGTTCCCGGGGGTGATCGCAGCACCGGTGTACAGGCCATTGATCTGCCAGGGGGGCGCCGCGGGCCGATCCAGGTCCACCACGGACAGCCATTCCCGGTCTCTCCGCCCCACGAGAAGGTGACTCCCGGGCACGAACTGGAGCCCGTCCGACCCCTTGCCTCGGAGGATTCGCAAGGTGGCCGCCGGGCGCTGCGAGTCGAGCTGCCAGACGTAAATGAACAGTTCGGCGGTGCTTGCGGCGAGCCGCCGGCCGTCGTCGCTGAACACGCACTGCACCACGCGACCCCTGACGGGGAGCACCGGTCCCGGAGCCCCTTGCCTGGACCAGAGCCGGACCGCACCGCCCCTGCCGGCTGTGGCCAGTCGGGAGCAGTCCGGGCTGTAGGTGACCGATTGCAAACCCGGTCCGTGCCGAAGCTCGCGAGCCTTCCCCGGCTTCGCACCCACCTGCCGGAGGCACACGACCCCGTCCTTTCCGGGAGTGGCCACCCACTTCCCATCCGGGCTGAAGGCTGGGAGGTAACTCAGCTCCGCTCCCGGAGAGGACCAGGCGGGCGCCAGCCCCGCACCAAGCGCCCACCGGCGCAGGACCCCGCTCTCGTCCAACGTCACCACCCGCTCCGGCGCGGACGTCAGCCCTGCCCACGCAACGCCGCCATTGAGGAAGACCATCTCACCGCCGGGGGAGCCGGTACTAGTCCAGGTCTGCAGCGCGCCGTCCCGCCCCATAGTCACCAGCAGCCCCTCTGCGGTGAAGGCCAGTTCCACCACCTCCTGGCCGGTGCGGATCGTTAGCGCCTGCGAGACTCCCATACGCATATCCACCACACGCACCACGCCGAGCCGGTCCGCAGTGGCTACCCTGAGCCCGTCCGGGCTGATGGCCACCCGCTCTTTTCCCTGCCCCGGCAGCGCGGCCAGGAGCTCGCCGGTCTCCGGGTTCCAGAGGCGAGCTTCGCCGCTGCCCCTGCTCACCATCCGGCTGCCGTCGGCACTGAGATACAGCTCGTCCACTCGCTTCTCGTGGCGCAGGATGCGGAGCGGTCGCAGGGGCCGGTTTGCCCCCGCGAGGGGCCAGAGCCGGACCTGCCCGTCGTCTCCGGCCGTCGCCAGCCAGCGCCGGTGCGGGTGGAACGCCACCGCGTGCACCAGGCCCAGGCGCGTCAGGGTCACCGGCGCCCGCCGCAGGTCTTGCAGGCTCCAGAGATGCACACGGCCCTGCTCGTCCGCGGCGGCAGCCTGTCGGCCGTCCGGACCGACCACCACCCGCCGGAGTGCCGAGCGCACGGAGGGGCTCGCTCCCAGGGGACGTGCGCCGCGGGCGGTCCAGGAGCGCAGCCGGCCGTCTCGTCCCGCAGTCACGAAGCTCCGGTCATCCGGGCTGAAGGCGGCATCAAGCACCTCCAGACCGGGCGGCAGGGTGGGCGGAGTCCGCCCGGTTTCGCCCGCCCGCCAGATCTGGGTGCCGTCCGGACCGTTCCGCAGCAGCAGCGAAGCGCCGGTGGCGGCCCTGCGGGAAGTCTGCCGCCACTCGCCCCGCTGCAGCGTCAACAGCTTCGGGCTCTGGGCCAGCACAGAGGCGAGCCGCAGCCGGTGGACCGCTTCCCGCTCCGGCCGGCCCTGCCCCAGCCGTAGCGCCTCCGTGAACCAGAGCAGCGAGGTGAGCGGCCGGCCGCGATCGAGCTCCGCGGAACCCTCCTTGATGCTGAGCCGCACCAATTGCCGCCGCCGCTCCTCGCCGGCCGCCTGCGCGGCGTTCCGGTGCCGGACTGCCAACTCTCGCTGCTTCTGGGCAGCTTCCCGCGCGAGGGTGGCGGCGGCCAGCGCGTCCTCCACCTGGCGGCGCTCCGCCTGTTCTCGCACCTCGGAGGCTCGAGCGCGCTGTGCCTGCTGATTGGCGGTGAGCAGCGCCCGATCCCGCTGCTTGACCGTCCGGTACAGCGACCACGCCAGCGCCCCGACCACGCCCACCACCAGCACAGCTACAGCAGCGGCGGCGGTAAGACCTCGCAGGTAGGCGGACCGCTGCCGGCGGCGCTCGGCGCCGGGGATCTGGTCGCGCAGCCAGCCGCGATCGAACACCTGCCCGTAGATGCGGTTTCGCACCTCCAGCGCGGCCCGGGAGGCCTCGCCCGGCGCTTGCCGGAGCCGAACGATCCCCGCGAGGCGGAGGTGCTCCAGCACCGGGTTCGTATCGTCCAGGCGTACGCTCCGGCCCGCACAGACCGCTCCATACAGCTCCAGCAGGGCGGTGGGGTCCCCGGTGCTGCGCAGCAACTGGTCCCGCACGAACAGCAGGTTGTCGTCCGAGCGCCGCGCGGCCGGCGAGAGGAAGAGCTGCACGCACTGCCGGTCCACCACGTCTGTGGAGAGCGCTTCGGAAGCTCCGGCTTCTACCACGGCCTGGCACAGCCGCTGGGTGAGGTACGGGTGCCCACCGGTCCAGTAGATCACCCGATCCATCAACGCTTGCGCCGCCCTACCAGTAGCGGGCAGCAGGCCCGGCTCCAGATCGACGACTTCCTCCCGCGAGAAGTCCTGGAGCTCGATCCGGCGCGCCACGTTGAACGGGGTGGTGTGCGCCTCGCGGATCAGGTCGGCGGGGGTGGTGACACCGAGGAGGCAGAAGGTGAGCCCGGCCAGGGCCGGGTCCCGAGCCCGGCGGCTCTGGCACTCCCGGATGGCGGCGAGGAACTCGTCCGGGGAGAACGGCAGGCCCCGCAGCACGTCGATCTCGTCGATGAAGATCACCAACGACCGCGGCCCACTCTTAGCATGCGCGTGGGGGAGCACGATCTCCGTCAGTGCGGCAATCCAGCGCTGCACGGGACCCAGCTCCGTGCGGTCGCGCCAGAAGTCGTGCAGCTCGTCTTCCAGGTCCACCTGCTCGCCCAGGAACCGGAGCATCCCGGCATACCACTGCTCCGGGGTGAGGGTGCGGCCCACGGCGGTGAGGTCCAGCATTGCCACGCGGACGCCCTGCGCCCGCAGCTCGGCGGCCGTGTGGACCATCAGGGAGCTCTTCCCCATCTGCCGCGAGGTGAGCACGTAGCAGTACTCCCCACGCAGCAGCGCTTCCAGCAGGTCCACGTCCGCCTGCCGCCGGACGTACGAGGGCGCGTCCGGGCGGAGGGTGCCCCCTGCAACGTAGAAGCCGGCGCGGGTAGACATGGTCGGGAAGCTCAGGGCAGGGTCCGGGCCAGATAGGCGGCGTAGAGCCGGCAGCGGAAGCGCGCCTCCTCCGGCGCGTCGCCGGAGAGGATGCCGGCGCTGCGGAGCCGGTAGAACGCTTCATCGGACCCGCTCGGGTGTCCCTGCACCAGGCGCTGCACCTCCGCACACAGGCCCGCATCCCGGGAGAGCGCCAGCCGGAGCCGCCGGAGGTGCGGCTCGAACAGCTCCGCGTGCTTCGCCTCGGCCTCCAGCGCGGCCAGGCCGGTCCGCTCCCCCGCCAGCTCATGGAGCGCCCGGCGGACCAGGTACGGGTGGCCACCCACCAGCCCCATCAGCCGCTGGATCTCGGCGGCTTCCCGCAGGGGGCGGCCGCAGCGCGCGTTCAGGTCCTCCACCTGGGCGGCGGTGAAATCCTTCAGGAAGAGCCGCGTGCCGATGTTGAACGGCGACATGTTCAGGTCCGCCAGGAACAGGTGCGCCTCCGTGGCGTACGACAGCACGAGCGTGAGCCGCTGCCACGGCCCCTCCGGGTCCATCGCGCGCTCGTTGTGCCAGGAGCGGAACAGCGCGAAGACCTCGGCGCCGAACGGGCAGTGGAAGAGGCGATCCACCTCGTCCAGGCCCCACACCAGGTGGGTTCCGTCCGCGGGGAGCACGTACCGGCGCACATACCGGCGCAGGTTGAGGTTGGGGCCGAGGCCCGGCTCCCAGACCGCCTGCGGGAAGACGGTGAGGTCCAGCCGCTCCGCCAGGCACTCCGCCAGGGCCAGGAAGAAGTCGTCCAGCGAGGCGGTTTGCGTGGCCGACAGCATCTGCAGGTCCGTAAGCACTACCCGGAACCCGGACGCGCGCGCCTGCTGGAAGCCCCGGGCCAGCAGGGAGCTTTTGCCGGTTTGCCGGGGCGCTTTGATCAGCACGGTGCTCTCACGCCGGGAGATCGCCCCTCGCAGCTCTGCGTCGGCATCGCGCAGCACGTAGAGGCCGGACTCCAACGGGATCGCGCCGTCCACGCCCTCCCGCGCCGCGCGGTGTGCCGCCGCCCGGGAGGGCTCCGGCGCGGCCGGATCTGCCGCCGCCCGGCTCTCTATTTCCCACGCCAGGGATCGCAGCTCCACTCCCGGGGTGGTGTCCAGCTCCTGCCGCAGCCGGCGCTCCAGGTCGCGGTACTCCGAGAGGGCCACGGAGTGTTGTCCGGCCGCCACGTAACAGCGCATCAGGGCGAGGCGGGCCACCTCCGAAAGCGGATCGATCGCCGCAGCCCGAATGGCGTGCGTGATGGCGGCATCGATATCACCCGCCTGCTCCAGCAGCGAGATGAGCTGCAAGGCGGCGCGCATGAAGCGAGCCGCGAGCCGCGCCTGCTCCGCGAAGATCCACTCGTCGAGATAGCCGGGCAGCAGCTCGCCCCGGTAGCTCTCCACCGCTCGCGTGAGCGCGGCGATCCGCTCGGACGTGGTGGCGCCAGTGGTCGCGGCCTGCAGCGCACGGGAGAACTCCTCCACGTCCGTAAGGACCAGGTCCGGGTTGAGCCGCACCGAGCCGCGGTCCGCCAGGAACAGCTCGTCCGGCTCCAGGCCCAGGCTCTCCGCGCTCTTGCGCAGCGACCAGAGCGCCGTGGTGAGGCTGTTCCGGGCCGCCACCTCGTCGTCATCCGGCCAGAAGATCTGGGCCAGGCTCTCCCGCCGATGACTCTTCCCCGGGTAGTAGGCGAGGTACGCCAGCAGACTGCCGGTCTTCTGCGTGCGGAAGCGGGTAAGCCGCTGCCCCGACGCTTCGATGCGGAGCTCATCGAACAGGCAGATCCGGACGGAGGCAGGGATGCTCATCGGGAGTACTGGGCTGCCGGGTAGGAGAGCGAGGGCGAGCCCTGGCGCTCGCCTGGAGTAGAGTTTACCGCCGGGGGCTCACAGAACTCCCACAATCGGGGGAGGCAGGGTGTTGGGTGTTAGGTGTTGGGTGTTGGGTGTTGGGGATTACGCACGGCAGCCGCCGGTGGAACGCGGAGGCTGGAGTGTTCAGCGATCGCGATGCTGCCGTCTCCTGTAGCCGGCGTGTCGCCAGACCGCCGGTGTCCTCGATGTTCGTGAACCCTCCCGCAAAGCCGCGCCCCGGTGTTGGCACGGCTGGGCACGGCAGTCGCCTTTGTGCGGTTGCGTCCCAGTGCGGGCTTCACTTAGCCGCTATCGGTCCGGCTTTCCACTCGAAACTCGCAATTCCAAAGGGTCTGCGCCACCGGTCCGGCTCCGATTCGACCTTCGAACCTCGCAGCTCGTACTTGTCCAGGGTGTCCGTTAGGATCTCCCGGAGCGCCGTGCGATCGGTGGGGGAGAGGTGGCTGAACTCGCCGGAGGTGTCGCGGCCGGCGAGGATCTCCCGGAGGCGGCCGAAAACGTAGTCCCGGGCCAGCGGCGGGAGGGCCGCGAACTGCTCCGAGTAGATCAGGTGGCTGCAGGGATACCGCAGCAGCCGGCGACGGAGGTCCAGCTCCCGGAGCGAGCGCTTGCGGCGGTCTCGCGGGCCGCCGGCGCCGAAGTCGCGGGCAAAGGTGGAAGTACCGACCACCGGCGCCGTCAGCGGCGCCTCCCCGGAGAAGAGCAGCGCCTTCACCAGCGGCTCCGCGGCCTGGCGGATGCGCCGGTGGGTGCTGGCCGTGTGGCCGTCCGGACCGCGCTCCACCGTGCCGCCGAGCTCCCGCTCGTAGTCCAGGGCGGTCTGCGTCTCCAGGCCTGCCCGCGCGATGCGGTTGTGCACGTTCACCTGGTGCTGCAGCACCAGGAGCGCCACCACATCCGAATGCGGGCTCAGATACAGGGAAGGGTCGACGGTTCCCGGCAGCCGCGTCCGGTTCGCGCCGGCTTCCAGGTTGGGCCGGTCCACTTCCTCAATGGTGCGGGTGAGCAGGTTCCCCAGGTGCCGCATCCCTCCGTACGTGCCGGTGACGTACCAGCCGCCGAACCGCTCCGTCCACGGGCTGGCGTCCGTGGGGTGGTAATTGCGGTTGAAGTAGCGCGGCTGGCCGGACGGCTCCACGAACATGGAGCGCATCAGCAGGCTCGGCATGTCCGCGGTGCGGGTGGTGCTGTGGCACTCCATGCATGCCTGGGTCTGCCGCACGAACCGGGGCCGCGCCGCGGACTGCTCCAACGTGTAGAAGACCGCGCCGGACTGGGAGTCCAGCGTGGCGAGCTCCAGCTTCGGCGTGTACGGGATCCACGCCACGTAGCTATCGTCGTTGAAGTAGATGGCGCGGGGCGTCTGCGGCGAGATCAGCCCCCGCTGCACGCTGGTCTGGGAGAAGACGAGCGTCTGGGAGGAGATCGGGATCTTCAGCCGCCGCAGCACGTCTCGTAGATAGCCGCGCCCCGCCTCCCGCCGCAGCGGCGCCGGCTCGCCGTCGAGCTGCCGCTGGAGGCGCTCGATCGGGTCCGCCGGGGGCGGCGTCGCAGGCGCCTGTTGACCGAGCGCAGCCGCCAGGGGTGCGGCCAGCACGCACAGAGCGCCCACGGCGGATCGAGATGAAAGACCAGAGATCTGTGCGGGGTACCCTCGGCGCATAGATCGATGATCCGTTATTTCGGCGCTCCTGCCCGGTTCACCGCAGAGACGCAGAGGACGCAAAGGGCCGCAGAGGGAATGCGCCAGAGTTTTAGCCGCAGATGAACGCAGATGGACGCAGATGGGGAAGCACCCGGGAAACCCTGGAGGCCCCTTCAGCCTGGCGACGGTGGGTTGAATTTGACCAATCAAGCAGCCGCCTAATAATCTGCCGCATCCTCTTCATCTGCGTGTATCTGCGTTCATCTGCGGCAAAGACTCCCTGGTTTCTGCCGGCACGTCACCGGCGTACGGCATACAGGGGGAGTGCTCTCGCCCTCCCCCTGCCGATCGGACCGATCTCGCTGATCGATTAGTTGTTGTCGTAGAGGCAATCCACGCCGCCGCGCGGCGGGTTCACCAGCATGGAGGTGCGATACCACTTCGCGTGCCCGTCTACGAACACGGTGTTGGTGCCGCCCTGGTGGATGGGCGCCGGCCGGAACCGGTCTCCGGAGTTGCCGGCTCCATAGCAGCAGGCGATGTAGTCCGTGCCGCCCTGGTTCCCCGGCGGGTGCTGCGGGAAGCGCACGTAGCCGCTGGGGTTCCAGCTCCCCGTGCGCAGGGTCCACTTGGTCGGGTCCTCGTTGTGAAGCACCTGGCCGTTGTCGTTCTCCATGTACACGTTGTCGCACACGTAGATCGTGTTCGCGGGAGCCCGGATAGAGCTGATGTTGGTGGTGCCGAACCAGAGCGACCCCGCGTCATCCAGCACGGTGGGGCTGGCCTGGGTGAGCCGGTAGTTCATGCCGTAGGTGAGGGACCACCCCCAGTCCGCCGGGGTGGCGGCGGGTTGGTAGCTGGGGCAGGTGAAGATCTTGCTGTTCTTCACGTACGGCTGAATGAGGTAGTCCCACACTCCCTGCCGCCACGCGACGTGGGTGATGCGGGTGGGGCACAGGGACTCGTCGTAGTCCTGCACGTACATCATCAGCCCTTTACCGATCTGGTTGAGCTGACTGGCGCAGGAGGTCTTACGAGCTGCTTCTCGGGCCTGCGCGAAGACCGGGAAGAGGATGGCCGCCAGGATGGCAATGATCGCAATGACTACGAGAAGCTCGATGAGCGTAAAGCCGCGGCGTCGTTGATGATTCATGACCTCACTCGAAGCGAGGGCTGCCGGGATATTCAGGCAGCCCGCGGAATGGAATGAGTTACTGTTCGCTTAGCATTGCGCAACTCCTGCATTGGCTAGATTGCTTAAATTCTTTGAAGCGCCGTTCCGGTCCGTTCGCTCGCAGCGGAGACCACCGGACAGCGCGGAGGCGGCGTGCGGGATCTCGCCGCGCCTGGTTCGATGATCCGCGACCCTCGCCCGATGAGGGCGGAGCAAAGTCGGCGAACTCGGGCACCCTGCATGTGAGCGGGTTCAGCGCGCGACAGTCAGGAACCGGGAGCTCCTATTCGGACCGGCCACGGTCCTGATCTCCGCTCATCCGGTCCCAGGCTTTCCTGGCAACCGGCCGCCAGGTGTTTTCAACAGCAGGAGCGCTCGACATGCAGAAAGACTACCCCGAGTACCGCGACCACCTGCGAGGCCTGGTCCGGAAGCTGGCCCATGACCTGCCGGGTCCCATCAGCGCGTTCGGCCAGCTCCACGACCGCAGCCTGGCCGACGGCGCGCTGAGCGGTAAGGTGAAGGAGCTCATCGCCCTGGGTATCGGCATCACTTCCCGGTGCGACGGCTGCATCGCCTACCATGTCCATGACGCAGTGAAGGCCGGCGCCACCCGCGCCGAGATCCTGGAGACCATCGGGGTCGCCGTGATGATGGGCGGCGGGCCGGCATCGGTCTACGGCTGCGAGGCGCTGGCGGCCCTGGAGCAGTTTGAGGTATCGGGGCAGTAGCGGCGGGACCTCGGACGCGTCTTAACCGCGTCCGGCCGCGGCCGGGACCCTTTGCAGCTACTTCGCTCCGGGCATCACCCGGAACTCGATATCGCTGGGGCTCTCCGCCAGCTTGACCTCGTTGGCATTGTAGGCGGTGACGGTGCAGCGGTATTCGCCCGGGGCCAGCGGCTTGTCCAGCGCATACGACTCGCCTTCCACGCGCTTGTTGATGTAGTCGTAATCGGTCACCGCGCCGGAAGCGGTGTCCGCGTTGATGCTGAACTTGTAGTAGGCGGCGTCCGGATACGGCTTCCACTTCACCTCCAGGGCCTCCGCCGCCATCTTGGAGCCGGCCTTGGGAGCGAGCAGCTTCAGGTCGCTCTTGAACAGGTTGGTGTCCGGCGCGAAGTAGGTCTTGCCCGGCTCGATCGGGTACTTCGCGGTGCGCATGATCCCCGAGGTCGCGAAGACGTAGTAGTTGGAGTCGAAGACCTTCACCAGCAAGCCTTCATAGACGCGCGGGGTGACGTTCTTCAGCAGATACTCGCCGTTGGCGTCCGTCTTCGTCTTGAACGTCTCGCCCCCGCCCCCGCCCACGAAGCGGCTGAACGTCTCGCACAGCTTCACTTCGATGCCGGCCGCCGGCTTCTCGTTGAAGAGGACCCGCCCCTGGACGTTGCCCTTCCCCGCGGCGGGCGGCTCCTTCTCCACCCCGGGGCCCGAGGGGAGGGTGCCATCGGCATTCGCGACCGGCTTCTTCGCCGTGGCCGCCGCCGGGGCCGGAGAGCCGGCGGACTGCCCGCCGGAGCTGGCCTCGGGGGAGCTGCCGCAGCCGGACAGGAAGAGCGCGGACAGCAGCGGAGCAGCGACGGACCAACGCAAGGTGGGCATGGGACCCTC
>JAJFMS010000426.1 GCA_020696885.1 Armatimonadota bacterium
CGGGTCCTAGCGCCAGATGCACCCAGCCCGCCGGATCCCGCTCCAGAAGGTCCTTGAATACCGAGTCGTAAGGTTTCGACATAGGAGTAGCTTGGCAGCCGAGTGAAGAAGTCCCTCCCGGCGCATCACTGAGCAAGCGAGGGTTACCTTTGATGATTCTCGATCGTGAGACGCGAACCAGGTCGCTGGAGGCGCTCGGCGAGCAGGTGCCCGATCATCCGCAACCAGGCACCCATCTCTCCCGGGTCAATACGGAGTGCCCGCGCCTGTGCCGGCTTCCGCTGGACGACCTCGGCCCGGACGACCTCCGGATGCTGATCGGGCAAGAGATCGGCTGGAAGTACCTGATCCCGCTCACGCTGGAGCGGCTGCTGGTCTCTCCCTGGGTACGCACCGGCCGGTACGGACGCCACCTGATCGAAGAGCTGCTTGAGCAGGTTTCGGCAGCGTACTGGCGGGAGCATCCGGCGCTGGCGGCCGCGTTGGATCGGGTAGTGGCCCGGGGCGCTGGAGGAGTACCGGCAGGCGCGCGGGGAGCGGAGGGACGACTACGACGCTCACGTGCTGGGGCTCCTCCGCAGGCGATAGTCCGGCAACCCCGGCCGCACAGCCCACGATTACTCGCACCGGAGCACCCCGCCGGACGTCATTCGGATGGGTGGGCTTATAATCCGGTGGGTGCCCGCGCACAACGCCGGGGCCGGGGGGATGCGATGGGAGAACGGTGGGGACGGTTGTGGCTGCTGGCGCTGGCGCTGGCGGCAGTGGTTGCCGGGGGCTTGCGGGCGCAGACGCCGCAGCCGGACTGGGAGAACGAGGCGGTGGTGTCGCGGAACAAGCAGCCGCGGCGGGTGACCGCGTACCCGTTCCCGGACCGGATCACGGCGAACCGCGGCCACCGGGAAGGCTCGCCATTCTTCCTGTCGCTCAACGGGCGGTGGCAGTTCAAGTGGTCGCCGGACCCTGCCTCCCGCCCGGTGGACTTCTACCGGCCGGACTACGATGCCGCCCGCTGGGACCGCATCGCGGTGCCGCAGAGCTGGCAGACCGCCGGCCACGGGGTGCCGATCTACACCAACATCACCTATCCGTTCAAAGTGGACCCGCCGCGGGTGATGTCGGAGCCTCCGCCGCACTATACCAATTTTGCCCACCGCAACCCGGTGGGCTCCTACCGGCGCGTGTTTACGGTGCCGCGCTCCTGGAACGCCCGGCATGTCTTCCTCCAGTTCGAAGGGGTGGACTCCGCCTACTACGTCTGGGTGAACGGCCAGCAGGTGGGCTACAGCGAGGATAGCCGCACCCCCGGTATCTACGACATTACGCCCCACCTGAAGCCGCGCGACAACGTGCTGGCGGTGGAGGTCTACCGCAACAGCGACGGCAGCTACCTGGAAGACCAGGACATGTGGCGCATGAGCGGCATCTTCCGCGACGTGTTCCTCTGGTCCACGGACGACCTGCACCTCCGCGACTTCTTCGTGCATCCCACGCTGGACGCCGCCTACAAGGACGGTGAGCTGAGCGTGGACGTGACCGTACGGAACTTCCTGGGCCAGGCCGGGAAGGCGAGCGTCGAGGCGGAGCTGGTAGACGAGCGCGGCACCGCCTTGCTCCAGTTGAGCCAGCCGGCGGCGGACGTTCCCGCGAACGGCGAGCTGCCGGTGCGGCTTACCGGCAAGGTGGAGGCGCCCAAGCAGTGGTCCGCGGAGCGGCCGTACCTCTACCGGCTGCTGCTAACGCTGAAGGACGCCGGAGGGCGCGTGGTGGAGGTCACCGGCTGCCGGGTGGGCTTCCGCAGCGTGGAGATCAAAGACGGCCGCCTGCACGTCAACGGCAAACCGGTCTACCTCAAGGGCGTCAACCGCCACGAGTTCGATCCGGTGACCGGACACACCGTTTCCATGGAGAGCATGCTCCGGGACGTCCGGCTGATGAAGCAGAACAACATCAACGCGGTGCGCACCTCCCACTATCCGAACGACCCTCGCTGGTATGACCTCTGCGACGAGTACGGTCTCTACGTGGTGGATGAGGCGAACATCGAGTGTCATGGTCTCCAGGCGCTTTCGGATCAGCCCTCCTGGGGGCCGGCGTTCCTGGATCGCACCATGAACATGGTGGAGCGGGATAAGAACCATCCGTCCATCATCATCTGGTCCCTGGGGAATGAGAGCGGTTGGGGCCGGAACCTCGTGGCGGACTACGACTGGATCAAACAGCGCGACCCCTCCCGCCCGGTGCAGTACGAGGCGGCGGGGGAGCGGCCCCAGACCGACATCGTCTGTCCGATGTACGCCACCATCAGTGAGATCGTGGCCTACGCGGACAAGCCCGAGGGCCGGCGCCGACCGCTCATCCTCTGCGAGTACGCCCATGCCATGGGCAACAGCGTGGGGAACCTGCAGGACTACTGGACCGCCATCGAGAGCCACCCGCAGCTTCAGGGTGGGTTTATCTGGGATTGGGTGGACCAGGGCCTGCGCCGCCCGGTGCCTCCGGTGTTCCGGGTAATGGACCTGCACCGCACGGACCTTATGGGCAAGGTGCTGGGTCAGGTGTCCGCCCTGGAGGGTGTTACGGGCGGGGTCGAGCTCCCGGACCATCCGGCGCTGAACCTGACCGGGCCGCTCACGCTGGAAGCCGTGGTCAAGGGCGGTAAGGTCACCGGTTTCTCGCCGCTCATCGCCAAGGGCGATCACCAGTATCTCCTGCGCCTGGACCAGGGTGGGATCAACTTCACCCTGCACCAGGGCGGCTGGCAGGGCGTGGTGGTGCCCGGCACTTCCATCCGGCAGGGGGAGTGGAACACGATCACCGGCGTCTATGACGGTAAGGCGATGATCCTGTACGTCAATGGGATAGAGGTCGGGCGGCGTGCCCTCTCCGGCGCCATCGATGCCAGCATCTACCCGGCGAACCTCGGCCGCGATGCCGAGAACACGGACCGGGTCTCCCAGCTCCCGATCCGCGAAGCGCGGATCTACAGCCGCGCGCTCACGCCGGAAGAGATCCGCGAGCCGCTGGCGCGCACGAACGAGGACCTGGTGCTGGAGATGGATCTGCGCCGCGCGTCCCAGACCGACTTCGACGAGCGAGGGCGCGGCACCTACTTCGCTTACGGCGGCGACTTCGGGGATCGTCCGAACGACGGCAACTTCTGCTGCAACGGCTTGATCCAGCCGGATCGCAAGCCGAACCCCCATCTCTTCGAGGTGCGGAAGGTCTACCAGAACGTGAGCGTAGAGCCGTTGGATGCCGCGGCCGGCCGGGTGCGGGTGACCAATAAGTTCGCCTTCATCAACCTGAACGAGCTGGATGCGAACTGGGTGCTGCGTGCGGATGGGAAGGAAGTTGCTACCGGGCGGCTGCCGCGACTGGACATCGCGCCGCAGTCCTCCGTGGAAGTGCTGCTGCCGCGTGCGGCGCTGCCGAGCACGCCGGGCGAGCGCATGCTGACGATCTCGTTCCACCTGCGGGAGATGCAGATGTGGGCACCGCGCGGTCATCGGGTGGCGTGGGATCAGATCTCGCTGGGCGGAAAGCCGGAGGTGCAGCCCGCCGCGATCGGCGCCACGCCGGTAAAGCTGGTCGCCACGGACACCGAATACCGTGCCGAAGGCGCTGCCTTCACCGCCACCGTCAACCGCAAGACGGGGGAGCTGACCTCCTACCGGATCGACGGCCGGGAGCTCCTGGCGGCTCCGCTGGCGCCGACGTTCTGGAAGGCGCCCACGGACAATAGTATCCGGACCGGAATCCAGGCCGAGCAGGCCGCCTGGAAGAATGCGGCACGCAACCGCACCGTCCGGGAAGTGACGGCCACCGCCACGCCGGGAGGCGCGGAGATCCATGCGTCGATGGGGCTCCCGGTGGGCGGCTCTCGCCTGGAGGTGACCTACACCATTGCGGACCGTGGGGCCATTGCGGTGCGGTGCGAGTATACACCGGGCCAGGGAGCGCATCCGCCGCTCCCGCGCTTTGGAATGGATGCGGCGGTGATCAAAGAGCTAGACCAGATCCGGTGGTACGGCCGCGGCCCGCACGAGACCTACGTCGACCGCAAGACCGGTGGGGAGATCGCGCTTCACCAACTCGCGCTGGATGAGTTCGTTCATCCGTACGTGCGCCCCCAGGACACCGGCAACCGCTCGGAGGTCCGCAGCTTCACGCTGCGCAACCGCCAGGGCTTCGGGATCCGGGTCACCGGCGCCCACCCGCTCAACTTCAGCCTCTGGCCGTTTACGCTGGAGGACGTGGAGAAGGCCGGTCACCCGTTCGAGCTACCGCGGCGCCCGTTCAACACCCTTCACATCGACGGAGCCGTCCAGGGCGTGGGCGGGGACGATAGCTGGAGCCCCCGAGGCAAGCCGCACCCGCAGTACCTGATCCCCGGCGGCCAGCGGCACGTATACGGCTTTACGATTGAGCCGGTGCGGAAGTGAAGCTCGGGGAAGTGCGACTACGAAGTGCGAAGTGCGAAGTGCGAAGTGCGAAGTGCGAAGTGCGAAGTGCGAATGGAGACCCCCGGGAAGTGCGAGTGACGAAGTGCGGATGGGGTCCCTGTTCCCTTCCTGAACACCTGAACACCTGAATACCTGAACACCTGAACACCGGCGCGCAGCGCCTTAACCAGGTAAGCGACCCCTTTTCGGCGAACGGCCCGCTATGGACCGCCCCCATGGATCGCTGCGAGCCCGGGTGTTGCTGGACATCGGCCGCCCGCGCGAGGCGTTGGAGTTGCTGAACGGTCCGGTGCGCGACGCATCCGACGATGAGGCCGGCTGGTGTCTCGTGGCGGAGGCTTTCTCGGCGTTGGGGGAGCACGAGCGGAGCCTGAAAGCGGCCGAATACGCGGTGCGCGCGCATCCCTACGATGCCGAGGGCCACCTCTGGAAGTGCCGCGCGCTGCTGGCCCTGGAGCGGAAGGACGCTGCTCTCAACGCGGCGCAAGCGGGGCTGGAGCAGTCTCACTACGATCACCGGATCCGCCGGTTGTTGGTGCGCGCGCAGCTCGCTTGCGGCCGGACCGTCGAGGCTCTCGTGGAGCTGGGCCAGCTCCAGGCACGGTTTCCAGAGGATTCGGAGATCGACTGTCTCACCGGTGAGCTGGCCCTGGTTCGCGAGCGGGACTCGGAGGCAGAAGCGGCCTTCCGCGCGGCCGTGGAGCGCGAGCGAGACTGCGAGGCCGGCTGGGTCGGGCTGGCGCAGGTGCGTGGAAAGCGCGGGCTCCGCTTGGACGCAGCCCACTGCTACTATGAAGCCGGGCGGGCTAACCCGCAGGACCTGTCCTACCGCAGCCGGGGAGTCGCGGCCCTGGACGAGCTGGTAGACCAGCGCCTGGGCCTCGTGCCGGCCATCTACTATACGTTCACATTTATCGTGGGCGGCTTGTTTTGCGTTGCCTATCCGTTCTTGATCCCGGTGGTGATCGCCTTGATGGTGTGGGGCGGTCGGGCTTTGGGCGCATGGACGCTGGAGGGCATTCTGAAGACGCTGGTCCCGGAAGTGGGGGACTATTATCGCCGGGTCTATCCGTTACAAAGGGCCCAGAACGCCAAAGACACACGGGAAGGCTGCCTGATCCTGCTGGGCCTTCTCGGAGGGGTGTTGGGCTTGTGGGAGCTCACCCGCCGCGGCCTCTGGGAGTTGACGCTGCGGCTGCTGGTGGTGTCCGCGCTGACGATCCCGTGGCTCTGGAAGCGGTTCGCACCCCGGCGCCGCGAGCCTAAGCCGGAGCCGCCGCTGTTTCGGTTCCCGGACGAAGTGCTCGTTGGGGAAGAGGCGCCGCGCGTCGCACCGGCAGCGGAGCCGCTCGAGATCGCGTGGACCCAGTTTAGCGAGGGGAAGGCGGCCGCGGCGCGGGAGACCGCGCGCATCCTTCTGGCGCAGCAACCCGAGGACGTGCACGCGCTGCGGATCTACTCGCTTGCCTCGCTGGCAGCGGGTGACGGCGAGGCCGGGTTGGAAGCGGCACAACGGGCGCGACAGGTCGATCCGGCGGCCCCCGACCTACGCGCCTTACTCTGGCTGCAGCTCGCGGCGGCGGAACGGTCGGACGAGGCACTCCACGAAGCCGAGCGCGATCCCGGTGAGCGGGACGCCTGCCTGGAGATGCTGGTAGAACTGGTGGGTTACCTGGAAGCAGCCGGCGCAGCCGAGCCGGTGGCCGCGGGAAGTCGGCTCCGGAGTCGAGCCTCTACCTGAGCCAGTTGGGGGCGGTACTGGCACAGCAGCACCGTTATCGTGAGGCCTGGGCGCTCTGGGATCGAGCTCTACGCGCGGACCCTGAGGCCGAGTGGGCCGCAGCCAATCTGGACAGCCAACTCCGCTGGGCACTGATTATCAGCGCCGCGGTAGTCGCGGTAATCCTGGGGAGCGTGGCCTTCCTGCCGACGTTCTACGGCCAGCTCCGCAACCCCTGGATGCCCTGGGCTACATTTGCGGGTCCGTTTGTGACCATGGGAGCGTGCGCGCTATTGTATCGGCCCTGGAAGCGGCTGATCGGACCTTCGCTGCCGCGCTCCCAGTCCCCGGACTGGCCGAGCCTGC
>JAJFMS010000427.1 GCA_020696885.1 Armatimonadota bacterium
AGCGGGTCCGGCTTGGCATCGCCTGGTGAGTACTCCGCAAGCATTGCCCGTCGTGCTAGCATCGTGCGATTTACGTGGAGTCGGCGTCTCCAGGCGCCGGACCAATCCCCCAATCACGGATAGTCGAGCGCTTCCCGGGCCGGGCCGGGGAGCTGTGCCTCACGAATGCTGCGGAGGCGGTCCCGGATGGCGTATTCGAACCGGAAACCGGACACCAGGTCCCGCAGGCTCGCGGCAGCGCGGTCCAGTTCGGCGGCTGTATCGACCGGCGAGAGGGTGCGCATCCGGTCCGCCGCGCAGGCGGCGAGCACGGTTGCGGCGCCGTAGTGCACGCCGTCCCGGCGGTAGCCCACCACCATCCGGTAGTCCGCTTCGTAGAGCAGCTTCTCCAGGGCGGCACGGGCGCTGGTGAGGCTGGGGCCGTCCGGCACAAAGCCGGCGTCACCGTTCCGGGCGCCGGCGGCAGCACGCTCGATTAGTGTCGCCGCTGCGTCTCCCAACTCGGCGATGTTGTTGCGGGCATCGGCGTCTCGCACCGCCAGGTCCAGCGCGAGGCCTTCCAGCCGCGTCCACTCGGCGGGGTTCGGAACGCCGCGGATGATGGCTGCGTGCTGCAGCGCCCAGCCCAGGCGGCCCGTGTTCCCCTCGTGGACCTTCCGGTCGATCAGCATCGCCAGGCCTTGCGGGGAGCGGAGCGCGTCCGAGAGCCGGATATTCTGCAGCCCGTCGGTCAGCGCTGGAAGCGCGTAGTCCCGGATGGCGGCTTCCACCTGGCGCTGCTTCACCTCCGACCGACGCCCGGCGCGGATGAACAGGGCGATCACCAGCGGGTCGTCTCCGAACGCCTGCTCTGCGGCGTCGCCTCGCAGTAATTGCCCGGTCTCGGGGTCGAGGTAAGCCGGCTCGGGACGGGTGGCGCCGGGGAGGACGTCCACGCCGTAGCCTGCCAGCAGCTTCCGGAATGTCTCGGGGCTCCGGGACTTGAAGTGCGCGAGGGCCGGGCGGAAGCCGCGGCCGCCAGCAAACTGGATGAAGCCCCAGCTAAAGCGCGCCCGGTCCCACGTGTTGATCGCGTCGAACCCGCCTTCGTGGCGGGAGATGAAGCGGAGCGCCTCGATGCTGGTCGGGGAGAGGCCGGACGCCTGACCTGCGGCGGTAAACGTGGCGGCCGGCTCCGCGGAAGCCGACTCCGTGCCGATGAACTGGACCACCCGCTCCCGGCGCGCCTGATCGCGCGGGCGCTTGGACCGGTCCCCGAACTCCACCACCTCCCCATCCGGGAAGGTGAACCGGTGCGTGCGGGCTCCGGCCTCGCCGGGCATTGCCGCGTGGCGCACGGCGGCACGGGCGCGTTTGACCTCCTCCAGCGGGACCGGCGGCGTCTCGATGGCCCGCATCATCGCCGCGTCCCGCGATTCTTGTGCGGTGAGAACGGCGGGGCGCAAGGTGGCGCTGTCGACCGAGCCAGGCGGCGTGCCGGAGGGTCCGAACAGTCCTACCAGTAGGGCGAGGAGGAGTTTCTGCATGGGTGGCGATCCGGGGTCAGGGATGGCAAAGCCGCCGTCGCGGGGAGGTCCCGCACCCAACTATACGCGGGAAGAGTGGCTGGCAGCACTATCCGGGCACGCGCCGACCCGACAGCCGGGCAGCGGTTCGTGCCGGTCTACCGCACCACGGGAAGGCGCTGGCGGAGGTTCGTGCTAACATGACCACGCATTCACGCGGGATCAGATCACCGAGAGATGAGGGACTCATGGAGAGCGGGCGGATTCCCGAGCGGCAGCAGCGCTGGGAGCTTTACGATGCGGGGCTGGACAACCTGTCGCTGGTGGAGTGCGAGACGCCCCGGCCCGGCCCGGGTGAGCTGGTGGTCCGCATCGACGCGTGCGGCATCTGCTTCAGCGACATCAAAATTCTGAACCTGGGTCCCAGCCACCCGCGCCTCCAGGGCCGCGATCTCCGCTCGAATCCGGTGGTCATGGGTCACGAGACCGCGATGACGGTGGTGGCGGTCGGCGAGGAGCTCCGCGACCGGTTCCACATGGGCGAGCGCTACCTGATCCAGGCGGACGTCTACTACCGGGGCGAGGGGATGGCGTTCGGCTACCGGTTGCCGGGCGGCTACAGCCAGTACCAGGTGATCAGCCCCGAGATCCTGGACGGCGACGAGGGGTGCTACTTGATTCCGGTATCGGACCGGTTCAGCCATTCTCAGGCCGCCCTCTGCGAGCCGTGGGCGTGCGTGGAGGCGGCCTATCTGCTGCGTCCCCGCTCCGGCCCGAAGCCTGGGGGCCAGGCGCTGCTGGTGATCCTGGAGACGGATGAGCCCGCGGAGATGCTGGACGAGCTCCGCAAGCTGAACACCGGGATCGTGGTGACCCCGATGGACGACTGGACCCACGATCCGGCGCGCGTTGCGGACGGGGTCGCGCAGATCCGGACCGCTAACCCCGAAGGATTCGACGACATCCTCGTCTATGGCTGCCCGCTGCCGGAGCTGGTGACCGAACTGGGCCGGCTGCTGCGACCCGGCGGGGTCTTCGCCATCCAGGACTCGAACCTCTTCGGCGAGACGCCGGTGGACGTGGGGAGCATCCACTATCGAAATCACTGGTACACCGGCAGCCCCCATGGCGACGTGTACGCGTGGGGCCGCACGCCGGAGTTGGTGCCCGGCGGCAGCGCCTGGTTCATCGGTGCGGGCGGTCCGCTAGGCCAGATGCACCTCCAGCGCGCACTCTCGATCCCCAACCCGCCGGCCCGGATCATCGTCACGCAGAACGGTGGCCCGCGCCTCGAGGATCTGCGCCGTCGCTTTGCCGCACTGGCCGCGGAGCGGGACGTGGAGTTCCTGCTCCTCGACGCGAAGGAGTTGGGCGATGGCGTGTACGACGCGGTGCTTGGGGCAACCGACGGCCGCGGCTGCGACGACATCTGCGTGGTGATCCCCAGCGCTGCCGTGGTCGAGCGGGCGTTCGACCTGCTGGCGCCGGGCGGGGGAATGGACATCTTTGCGGGCGTGGCGGTCGGCACCACAGCGAACCTGGACCTCGGCCGGATCGGCCGGGACGGGGTCCGGCTGTGGGGCACCAGCGGCAGCTCCGTGGCGGACCTGCGCGCCATCGTGGACAAGGTGGAGCGGGGCGAGCTGGAAACCGGCCGGGTGGTGGCCGCGGTCGGCGGCATCGAGGCGGTGAAGCAGGGGCTGGAAGCGGTGCGAGACGGCGTGTTCCTGGGGAAGACCGTCATCTACCCGCACTGCAAAGACCTGCCGCTCCTGACCGTGGCGGAACTGGCCGAGCGCCACCCGTCCATCCACGAGCGCCTGCTGGACGGCTATTTCTGGACCCCCGAGGCCGAAGCGGAGCTGCTGCGGCTGTACGGGGCGGCTTGATCCGCGAGTGCCAGGGTCGTACGGACGGGAGTGTGGGGGTGTGGGAGCCTCGCATCTTCCATTCCCCCATTCTCCATCACTCCATCACTCCATCACTCCAGCATTCTCTCGGGGGGACGTAACGTGAGACTCAAGGACCGGGTCGCGCTGGTGACGGGCGCGGGACAGGGGCTGGGCGGGGCGCTGGCGCGGCGGCTGGCGGCCGAAGGTTGTGCGGTCGCCATCGCCGACGTGAACGGCGAGGCTGCCGAGCGGGTGGCCGCCGGCCTGCGGGAGAGCGGCGGAAACGCACTCGGCATCCGCGCCGACGTTACTGACGAAGCGAGCGTGGCCGAGATGGTCCGGCGCACGGTGGACGAGCTGGGCGGCCTCGACATCCTGGTCTCGAACGCTGGGATCCTCAAAGCGCACGACATCCAGGAGTTCCCGCTCGAAGACTGGAAGCGGGTGCTGGACGTGAACCTGACCGGTTACTTCCTCTGCGCCCGCGAGGCGGCCCGCGTGATGGCCGAGCAGCGTCGCGGCGTCATCATTCAGATCAACTCCAAGAGCGGCAAGAAGGGCAGCTTCCGCAACAGCGCCTACGCCGCCAGCAAGTTCGCCGGCATCGGGCTCACGCAGAGCCTGGCGCTGGACCTGGCGCCGTTCGGGGTGCGCGTTAACGCGGTATGCCCCGGCAACTTGCTGGACGGCTCGCTCTGGCAGGAAAGCTTGTACGACCAGTATGCGAAGAAGTGGGGCCTCACCCCGGAGGAGGTCCGGAAGAAGTACGAGGAGCAGGTACCGCTGGGCCGCGGCTGCCAGTACGACGACGTGGCGAACGTGGTCATCTTCCTGGCCAGCGACGAAAGCAGCTACATGACCGGACAGGCGCTCAACGTCACCGGCGGCCAGCAGCTTAGCCCGTAGCTCAGCTCGACTTTCGCCTTCCGGCCGCGGCAAACCAGGTAGCCACCTCCAGCGAGAAGCCCGGGAGGACTGCGCCGCCATCCAGCGTACCGTGCTCGTCGACTTCGGTGCAGCAGTCGACCGCAGTGTAGACGCGGACCCGCCGAACCGCCGGATCGACGTACCAGACCAGCCGGCATCCGGCCGCGAAGTACTCGCTTCGTTTGCGGTCCATCTCGGCGACGGTGTTTCCCTGGCTCAGGATCTCCACGGCGAGATCGGGAGCCAGGTCGGGAACCGGCTCGGCCGGGAGCTCTCGGTCGGGAAACCGCGCCCAGGACACGAAGGAGACGTCGGGAAGGCGAACCAGGCCTGGGGCGAGCCGTAGCGTGGCGTCCGCTCCCATTAC
>JAJFMS010000428.1 GCA_020696885.1 Armatimonadota bacterium
GTACGCGCGCCCGAGGGCGCCGGAGGCAGCTCCGGCTGTATCGAAGGGCTATTGGCAGACGGCACGGCGCTGCTCCGTGCCGATGTGCTGTTCGCTCGCCTGCTGCCTTGACTCTGGAGCGCTCCGCTAGGCGACTTTGCACCCTGTACTACCCTGCCCGCGTCCGTAGTCCACGCCCGGGCCTGTTGAGGACGAACGTATGAACTGGTGGAACCGGATCGGCATCCAGACCAAGCTGCTGGTTCTGGTGGGGATCTTCCTGGCTGGATTTCTGGCCTTCGGCTTCCTGTCCCAGCGGACGCTCGAGGAGCTGCGCATCAACGGGCCGCTCTACCATCGGATCATCCTCCGGGATGATCTGCAGGCGCAGGTCGGCTCGCCGCAGCTCACGCTGCTGGAGCCGTACCTCACCGTGCACGTGCTGGAGGATGAGCTCAATCCGGCTCGCCAGGCGGCGCTCGTCGCACGGATACGCGAGCTGCAGGCAGAGTTCGAGACCAGCCGGGAGTACTGGAACCGCGTGCTACCCGAAGGGGAGCTGAAGCAGGGCCTGGCGCGGAACGCCGTTCCGATCCAGCAGTTCTACCGCATGGTCAATGAGCAGTTCCTGCCGGCGCTCCAGCGGAAGGACGCCGCGGCGCTCACCCGGATCGCCGAGTCGCTGCGCTCGTTCTACGAGGCCAGCGACGCCGCCCTGGCCCCGGTGGCAAAGCTCGCCCGGGAAGAGGATCAGGCTTCCGAGAAGGCGGCCACCGCCTCCCTCCACAACGGGAACAACCAGCTACTCATCCTGGGGGTCTCACTCCTCGTCGTCTCGCTCCTCGCGGGGCTCGGGATCGCGCGCAGCATCGCCGTGCCGCTGACCGCTGCGGTGGACCGGGCGCAAAGCCTGTCTCATGGTGATCTGACCCAGCCGCCGCTGCCCGTGAAAACGGGGGACGAAACCGGCCGCCTCGCCTCTACTTTCAACACCATGACCGCCAACCTGGCGGTCATGGCGCGGCAGACCCGGTCGATTACCGGCGATCTCAACGCGGCGGTCGCGCAGATCCTCGCGTCCACCCAGGAGCAGGCGGCCAGCACGGCGGAACAATCGGCCGCGGTGCAGGAGACCACCGCCACGATGGAGGAGATCTCGCAGTCCGGCGCCCAGATCTCGGAACGCGCGCGGCAGGTAGCCGCCTCCGCCGAGGCCACCTCCACCACCAGCAATGCCGGGCTGGCGGCGGTGCGGGGCGTCCGCTCCAGCATGGCCGGGATCCAGGAGCAGGCCGGAGCCGTGGCCGAGAACATCGTGGACCTGAGCGCCCGCACCCAGGCGGTGGGGGAGATCGTCGCCAGCGTCACCCAGATCGCGGAGCAGTCCAACTTGCTGGCGCTGAACGCCGCCATCGAAGCCGCGGCAGCGGGAGAGCACGGCCGCAGCTTCGCGGTGGTGGCCAGCGAGATGAAGAACCTGGCGGAGCAGTCCAAGCAGGCCACCGTGCAGGTGCGCTCCATCCTCGGCGAGATCCAGAAGGGCATCAACACCTCGGTCATGCTGACTGAGGAGGCGGTGAAGCGGGTGGAGTCCGGGCGCCAGCAGGCGGACGTGGCGGAGCACACCATCCAGGAGATGGCGCAGAACATCGTGCAGAGCATCCAGGCGTTCCAGCAGATCGTGGCCGCCACCAACCAGCAGCAGATCGGGTTCGACCAGGTCACCCGGGCCGTCCAGAACATCCGCGACGCCAGCGAGCAGACCGCCATCAGTACCCGGCAGTTGGAGCAGGCCGCCGGCAACATGGGAGACCTGGGCGTGAAGCTGCAGA
The DNA here is from genome assembly GCA_020696885.1 of Armatimonadota bacterium. The sequence continues at coordinate 1,812 of JAJFMS010000428.1, forward strand.
GCGCCGTCGAGGCGTACCGGGTGTGAAGAACCTGCGGCAGCGGCTACTGGCGACGTTCCGGGTGGAGTACTCGGAGCACGTGGAACGCATCCGCGAGCTCCTGGCGGGGTTCGAGGCGCGAGGCGGCCCTCCGTCCGGTCCGGAGCTGGACGAAGCGTTCCGGCGGGCTCACAGCCTCAAGGGTGCCTCGCGCGCCGTGGATCTGCGGGACCTGGAGCAGATCGCGCACCGGCTGGAGAGCCTCCTGGCCGGCGTCCGGGAGGGCAGCCGGGAGCTGACCGCGGCGGTGGCGGACGTGATCCGGCGCGCCCTCGACGCCGGGGACGACCTGATGGCGGCGCTCGGCCGGGGCGAGCCCGCGCCGGATACCCAGGGCATCCTGGGACTGATCGACCGGGTGCTCTCCGACGAGCCGAGCGCCGAGGCCCGAGGCCGCCGCGCCGGAGAGCCCGCTGCCCGACGGGCTTTTCGCCGCGGACACCGTGCGGATCCCGGTGGCGGTGCTGGACCACCTCCTCCGGCTCTCGGGGACCCTCCACACCGAGGTGTTCCATTACGACGAGCGCCAACGAGAGACGGAAGCGCTGGGCGCCGAGCTGTCTGCCCTGGAGGCCGGCTGGGGTCGGCTGCGACAGGCCCTGGCCGGAGAGCTGCGCGCGGGGACCCATGCCGCTCGGGCCGGTGTGCTGGGCCGGCAGATGGAGCAGGTGGACGTCCACCTGCGCGAGGCGACGCGCCGCCAGAAGCAGTTGCTGCACGCGCGCCGCAGCAGCGACTGGAGCATTCGCCAGCTCGATGAGCAACTTCAGAAGGCGGTACGCCAGGCACGCCTGGTGCCCGCGGAGAGCGTCTTCGGCGGCTTCCGGCAGATGGCGCGCGAGACCGCGAGAGACCTGGGAAAGGAAGTCCGGTTCCAGGTGAGCGGGCTGGACGTCCAGGCAGATCGGGCGGTGCTTCAGGAGCTGAAGGATCCGATCATGCACGTGATCCGGAACGCCATCGACCACGGGCTGGAGCCCCCGGAGGAGCGAAAGCAGGCGGGAAAGGACCCGGCGGGCACCGTAGTGCTGGCGGTCCAGATCGCCCGCGGGCGGCTGCAGGTCACCGTGACGGATGATGGCCGCGGTCTCGATCTGGCCCAGGTTCGCACGACAGCCATCCAGCGTGGCCTGCTTTCCGCGGAGGAGGCCGATACCCTCAGCCCGGAGCAGCTCGGCCGGCTCATCCTCCAGCCGGGGTTCTCCACCACGCGGTTCGTGACCGAGTTCTCCGGCCGGGGCATGGGCCTCTCCGTGGCGGCGGAAGCGGTGCGCCATCTCCAGGGCGAGATCGACATCTTCCCGGGGACCCCGTGCGGCACCCGCATGCAGCTCACGGCGCCGCTCTCCGTCTCCACCCGCCCGCTGGTGCTCACGGAGGCGGACGGGCAGACGTTCGCGCTTCCGTCCGCGTCGGTCACCCGGCTGCTCCACGCTCCGTTGGCGGACGTGAGCACCCTGGAAGGCCGGCCGCAGCTCATGCTAGACCACGAACCCCTGCCGCTGGCGGGCCTGGCGCACCTGCTGGAGATCGGGCCGGCGGAGCTGCAGCCACCAGACGAGCGGCTCTCCGTAGCGGTGCTCCAGGTGGGCGGCCGGCGGCTTGGGTTGGTGGTGGACCGTTTTCTGACGCACACCGAAGCGGTGCTCACGGACCTGGGGCCGGTCTTCTCCGGGCTCACGCACCTGGCCGGCGGGTTCCTCGGCGCCAATGGGGAGATCATCCTGGCGCTGGACGCCGAAGCGCTACTGGAGCGGTTCGATCTCCACGCCGGGATGCCCGGCCTGCGGATCCTGCGCACGGAGGCGGCGCTGCCGCCCAGCATCCTGGTAGTGGACGACTCCATCACCACCCGCACGCTGGAGAAGAGCGTGCTGGAAGCGCACGGCTACCGGGTGCGCGTGGCGGTGGACGGCCTGGAGGCGCTGGGGCTGCTGCGGCAGGAGCTGCCGGACCTGATGATCGCCGACGTGGAGATGCCCCGCCTGGACGGCTTCGGCTTGCTGGAAGCGGTGCGGCAGGACCCGCAGCTCCGGTCGCTGCCGGTGGTGATGGTCACGTCTCTGGAAAAGCGGGAGCACCGGGAGAAGGGGCTGGCCCTGGGTGCCGACGCGTACATTGTGAAGCGCCACTTCGACCAGAGCGCGCTTCTGGAAACGATCCGGCGACTGCTCTAGAGTATCGGGGTGGGGGAGCTTTCTCGCAGCACTCCACTACTCCGCTCCATTATTCCTCGTTGTTCGTGGTGATGTAGTATGCCCAAAGTTCGGGTGCTGATCGTCGAAGACTCCGCCGTGGTGCGAGAGCTGCTGTGCCACATCATCGGGAGCGATCCGCGCCTGGAGGTGGCGGCTGCCGCGCGCACCGCGGAGGAGGCGCTCCGGCTACTGCCGCGCCTGACGCCGGACGTAATCTCCATGGACATCCGCCTGCCCGGCATGAACGGGCTGGAGGCCACGCAGCGGATCATGGCGGAGCAACCGACTCCCATCGTGGTGATCGCCGCCAGCGTCCAGGCCGAGGATCTCAACATCGCCATGAATGCGCTCAAGGCCGGCGCCCTTACCGTGCTGGAGAAGCCGGTCGGCACCTCGCACGAGGATTACCAGGAGATCGCCAACCGGATCTGCACGCAGCTCTACATCATGAGCGACGTGCCGGTGATCCGCCAGCGCGGCGGCCGCGCGGCCCTTACCACGGAGCCGCCGGCCCGGTCGTGGGCGCCGCCGGCGGCTCCGGCTTCCCCTGTGGCGTTCAAGCCCGCGAGTTTCCGGATGCTGGGCGTCACCGCTTCCACCGGCGGGCCGAACGCCCTGGTGCAGCTTCTGCAGGGGCTGGGCTCCGAGTTTCCACTGCCGGTCCTGGTGGTGCAGCACATCACCCCCAGCTTCCACGGGGGGTTCGTGCGCTGGCTGGACTCCGTGGTGCCGCAGTCGGTGCGGGTGGCGGCGCACGGCGATCGGCCGGAGCCGGGAACCGTGTACGTCTCGCCGCCGGATCGCCACCTGGTGGTCGGACGGGAGGGTCTACGCCTGGATGATAGCCCGGCCATTGGTCTCCAGCGGCCGTCCGGCACGCTGCTCTTTTCCTCGATGGCCACGGCGCTGGGCTCCCGCGGCCTGGGCGTGCTCCTGACCGGCATGGGGGACGACGGCGCGGACGGCCTGGTGGCCCTGCGGAAAGCCGGGGGCTACACGCTTGCAGAGGATGCAAGCACTGCGGTGGTGTATGGAATGCCGGCGGCGGCGGCGGAACGCGGCGGTGTGAACGAGCTCCTCCCGCTGCCCGCTATCGGCGCCCGCCTGGTGGCTCTCTGCACCGGAACCGGTCGAGGGGAAAGATGACGGATCAAGAGACGGATCGAGAACGGATCCTGATCGTCGAGGACTCGGATACTCAGGCGCTCCGGATGGAGATCATCCTGGACGACGCAGGCTGGGAGACCGAGCGAGCCGCTTCCGGGGAGGAAGCGCTGGAGATGCTCAACCAGAGTACTCCGGATCTGATCATCGTCGATTACTACCTACCGACGATCCACGGCGACGAGCTGTGCCGCCGGATCCGGATGAACCCCCGCACCTGGGGCATTCCGATCCTGATGCTCACGGTGGAGGAGACGCACATTGCGCAGCTTTCCGGGCTGGATAGCGGCGCGGATGACTACATCTCCAAATCCGCGGATCCAGACATCCTCCTCATCCGCATCCGCTCCTTGCTGCGGAAGTCGTCGTCCCGGCAGCCGCTGCCCTCGGGCGACGACCGCCACACTCGCCGCGCCCGGATCCTGGCCGTGGACGACAGCCCCACCTACCTGGCCTTCCTCGCGGAGCACCTGGCCGAGGAGCGGTACGACGTGGTCACCGCCACCAACGGCCCCGAAGCGCTGGACGTGCTGGAGACCGGCGACTTCGACTGCGTGCTGGTGGACCTGATGATGCCGGAGATGGACGGCATCGAGCTCTGCTCGCGGATCAGCACCCTGCGCGACGCGCTGCGGAACCCGCTGGTGGTGTTGATGCTCACCGCCAGTGAGAACAAGGAAGATATGTCGCGCGGGCTGGAGGCCGGCGCGGACGACTTCGTGGGGAAGTCCAGCGACTTTGCGGTGCTCAAGGGACGCATCCGGGCACTGCTGCGGCGGAAGTTCTTCCAGGAAGAGAACCAGCGGATCCTGGAGCAGCTCAAGGACAAAGAGCTGGAGGCGGTGCGCGCCCGGACGGAGCAGGCGGCCGCCGTGCAGCGAGCGGAGCTGGCGGAGCGGCTGAACGACACGGCCCAGGAGCTGGCTCGCTCCAACGAGGAGCTGCAGCACGCCATGGAAGCGGCCGAGGCGGCCAACCGGGCGAAGAGCGAGTTCCTGGCCACCATGAGCCACGAGATCCGGACGCCGCTCAACGCGATCATCGGCATGGCGGACCTGCTCTCCGAGACCTCCCTGGACACGGAGCAGCGCCAGTACGTCAACAGCTTCAAGCGGGCGGGCGAGACGCTGCTCACCCTCATCAACGACGTGCTGGATCTCTCCAAGATCGAGGCTGGGCACCTGGAGCTGGAGCAGATTCCGTTCCAGATCGCCGAGGTGGTGGAGACCGCCACCGAAGTGATGGCCGCCCGGGCGCACGAGAAGGGCCTGGAGCTGACCTGCGTGGTGGGCCGTGGGATCGCCACGGCCCGTATCGGCGATCCGCACCGTCTCCGGCAGGTGCTCCTGAACCTGGTGGGAAACGCCGTCAAGTTTACGGACCGGGGCCAGGTGGTGGTGCGGGTGGCGGAAGGCCGCCAGCCCGGCGAGCTCCTCTTCTCCATCGCGGACAGCGGCATCGGGATCCCGGAGGAGAAGCAGGAGACGATCTTCGCGAACTTCACGCAGGTGGACTCCTCCACCACCCGTCAATACGGCGGCACCGGGCTCGGGCTCTCGATCTGCTCCCGGCTGGTGGACTTGATGGGCGGCCGGATCTGGGTCCTCACCGGCCGGCGGGTGCTGCTGGCGGAGGCCGGCACCGCCGCCCAGACCGCGTTGCGGGAGACCCTCGAGTCGTTCGGCGCGGAAGTGGAGGCGGTGAGCGCCGCCCCGGAAGCGATCGCCGCACTGCAGGCCGCCGTACCCGCCGGCCGCCCCTACGACCTTGCGGTGGTGGACCTCCACCTGCCGGGCCGGGCTGAAGCACGGCTGCTGGTGGAGCTTCGCTCGACGTACCGGGTGCCGTCCCTCTTGCTCTTGACCACCCGACCCGAGGACCTGCGCCAGGCCCATCACCTGGGGGCAGAGCATTGCCTGATCAAGCCGCTGAAGGGCGCGGACCTCGTGCGGGCGCTGCGCGTAACGCTCTCCCCACCGGCTGCTGCGGCGCCCGTCGGTTCCGAGCTGGCGGGGAGCGGGACCCGGCCACTCCGAATCCTGCTGGTGGAGGACGCACCCGATAACCGGGTGCTCATCCGGGCCTACCTCCGGCAGACCTCACATGCGGTGGTCGAGGCCGAGAACGGGGAGATCGCGCTGGCGCGGTTCGTCGACGACCGGTTCGACCTGGTGCTGATGGATATGCAGATGCCGGTGATGGACGGCTTCACCGCCACCCGCCGGATCCGAGAATGGGAAGGGCTTCACGCCCGCCCTCGCACCCCCATCGTGGCCCTTTCCGCGAACGCGCTGCAGCAAGAGATCCAGACCAGCCTCAAAGCCGGGTGCGACGACTACGTCACCAAGCCGGTCCGGAAGGGCCAGCTCCTGGAGGTGGTGGCCCGCTACGAGTCCTGAAGCCCGCCCGGCCTGATTTTCCAGGCACCGGACGAACGGCCGCTGGAATACCCCGCGGACCGGACTTTCGGCCGTTGTGACGTACCTGGCGCCGGCGTACTCCTGAAGTATGGAGGACGCAGAGATGATCCCCGGGGAAGAGCTGGAGCGGCTGGTAGTGACGGCGATCAACGCCACCTCGCTGGGGCGGTGCGGGCAGGTGGGTGCAGGCTACGCCTGGTTACAGCAGGGGCTCCTGCAAGCTCGTGATCTGGAGCAGCGCGGCCTCGCGTGGGCCAAGCCGCTGGCCGCCCGCTGGGAGCGGGTGCTGTCGGATTACTGCCGGCAGTTCCAGGTTCCCGCCGCCACGGAGTAGGAAGCCCGGCTGCCGGAACTTTCGAGAAGCAAACTCCGGCGCGCGGCGTCCTATTCACGGGTGATCGCCACTCGGCGGTCTCTCGGTGAAGCTTCCGGTACGGCGGAATACATGCGGATTTACGGACTTGCGCTGGGCGCCCTGGCAGGCGGCTGGTGTGTCATCAGTACGGTGGCGGGAGCCCAGCCCGCCGCCCGGCCCACGGCGGAGGGCGAGGCCCTCTTCGAAGCGAACGTCC
>JAJFMS010000429.1 GCA_020696885.1 Armatimonadota bacterium
AGATGGTGCACGGCACGCGCCCGCCCTGCTTGGCGGCGTCCGTGGAATCGAAGAGGACCCGGTCCCCCTTCTCGATCCGCTCGCCGAACCGGCAGCCGGAGGTGTGGTACTTGGCCAGGCCCTTCCCGCCGAACAGCCCGGCGCCGGCGGACGTGACGGATGCCGGGATGGTGGGCGGCGTCCGCGGCATTACTACCGGTCTCCGGTCCGGCACGGTCTCCTTCTCCACCGGCTTCCTGGGGCTCCCCGCAGGGCTCTTACCGGATGGAACATCGACCTTCGCTACCGCGGTACCCATCGGAGCGGGGACGTCGACACCGGTGCCTGGCATCGGCTTCGGCTGGCTCATCGGCACTTCGGGCTCTTTGTGGGTCGGCGCCGCCGTTCCGTTCTTCGGGCGCCGGACCACGGACGCGATCTTGGGGCCGCCGGTCGGCGGCTGCGACAGCGCCGGATTGAAGCCAGAGTCGCGCGGCATCCCGTCATCCGGCATCTTCAGCACGGCCGGCATCTCCGGGCCGCCACCGGGGGCGGCGATCGGTTGCGTCGCAGGCGCCTCCGCCGGCCGGGACGGCAAGGTCTGCGCCACTACTACGGTCTCCGGCACCCGCGCGAAGCGGGAATCCTGCGCGCGGCTGAAGGCGGGAAGCGAAAGCTCGTCCACCGGCACCAGCTCGAACATCTGCAGTGTATCCAGGCCGTTTTTCTTGACCACCCCGTCCTCGCGCAGCAGCTCCGCACGCATCGCCTCCGCGCTGCCCACCGCCAGTAGCCGGTAGGGGGGCACGAGGCGGGTGCCGTTCAGGAGCACGCCGTCGGCGGTATCGCGCGCGGCGGAGGTCGCGAGGATCCGCTCCGGGACGCCCCCTTTGCCGCTCTGCACGGCCAATGCTTCCGCGCCCCCTACGCGCAGGGCGTTCAGGACGGCATTCAGCTCGCGGTCTTGAATCCGGAGCAGCGTCGGATCCGCTCCCTGAATCGCGCGCGGGCAGTTCCGCAGCGTCACCACCAGGCCGGGACCCTGCACTTCCGTCAGCCCCGCCAGTAGCTCGGCACGCGCGAGGCGGTCCAGCAGCCCCTGCTCCGTCACCGGCATCGACGATGCGGAGGCAGGTAGGCGCTTGGGGGCGCTGGAGCGCTTCCTGGCGGGGGCGGCGCCCACCGAGCCGGCAAGCGTAAAGGCCGCGACAATGGCCGCTGAGGTGCGTAGGGATCGCATGGCGGGTCTCCGTCCGGAAATCGTCGGTCGGTAAATTCTCGGCAGCTTCGGGCGCGGCTTCCAGCACCCAACCAGTTCATCGATCGGGGCGGAGCCGGACCGCCGGGTCCTCGCAGGCCGTGCTGCGGACTGGTTGCACGCTTTCGCGGCACATTCCTTTGTCTCGGGAGATAAGTGTGGGGTTAATTACCACTGGAGCTGAGGGAAACCCCGGGGGAGCGTTGGGGAGTATGGGTGTATGGGGTTACAAGGGGTGGCGTGGGCGGATTCCCCAGCACGCCACTATTCCAGCGCTCCATTGCTCCCCGCGTTCTCGTCGGACGCAGGCTTAATGCGGTCACTGCTGTAACATGTCATGGATGTGGACGGTTCCGGCAGCGATGGTGACGAGGAGTGGTAGGATGCGGCTGAGCTCTCGTGGGGTGCGGGTGGGGATGCCGGCGGCGGCGCTGGCGACCCTGCTCGCCGGGGTCTCGCTGTTGAGCGCCCAGGCGGCGCCGGCGCCGGTCGTGCGGAACGCTCCGGCTGCTCCGCTGGACGGCGCGTTCTTCCAGCGCGAAGTGCTGCCGATTCTCTCCCAGCGCTGCCTGGGCTGCCACGGGGTGGGCAACCAACTCGCGAAGCTGGACCTCCGCTCTCGCGCGGCGGCGCTGAAGGGCGGCACGCACGGGACGGCACTGGTGCCCGGCAGTGCGGCGAAGAGCCTTCTGTTCCAGCTCGTCTCCGGCGCGCGAACGCCCCTGATGCCCCCGGGCGGCAAACTGCCGGCCAAGGAGATCGCGGTGCTCCGCCGCTGGGTGGACGCCGGCGCGCCCTGGGCCGACGGCGCCGTGGAGACGGCGAAGGAGCAGGTCTGGTGGTCGTTCAAGACGCCGGTCCCGCCGCCGGTCCCGGAGTTCAAGTCGACGTGGGTCAAGACGCCGATCGACGCGTTCGTCCTGCAGAAGCTCCTGGCGGAAGGCCTTTCCCCCAGCCCGCCGGCTACGCGCCCGGTGCTCATCCGCCGCGCCTACCTGGACGTGATCGGTCTGCCGCCCACGCCGGAGGAAGTGGATGCCTTCGTCAGCGACCGCTCCCCGAACGCCTGGGAGAAGGTGGTGGACCGCCTCCTGGCCTCGCCGCATTACGGGGAGAAGTGGGCCCGCCACTGGCTGGACCTGGTGCGCTACGCCGATAGCTCCGGCTTCGAGGGCGACAAGGACCGGCCCAACGCCTGGCGCTACCGGGACTACGTGATCCGCAGCTTCAACACCGATAAGCCGTACGACCGGTTCATCAAGGAACAGATCGCCGGCGACGAGCTGGTGGCCGCAGGCGAGGTGAAGGACGAGCCCACTGGCGCCACCGACCCCACGTCCGCCCCCGCGCCCGGCTTCCTGCTCTCGCCGAAGTCCGAGGCGCTGGTCGCCACCGCTTACCTCGGGCACGGTCAGGAAGACTTCGCGATGGTGAAGCTCCCCACCACCCGCGCGGACGAGCTGGACGACATGGTCTCCACCACCGGCTCCGCCATCCTGGGCCTCACCATCGGCTGCGCGCGCTGCCACGACCACAAGTATGACCCGGTGAAGCAGACCGACTACTACCGCCTGGCCGCTCTCTTTGCGCCGACCACCCGGAAGGACGTGGACATTCCCACCGCGGAGGAGCGCCGCGCCGCCGACCAGCGCAACCGGGAGCTGGACGGTGAGGCCGCCGCGCTTCAGGCCGAGCTGGGCACGCTCCGGACCCTGGGGACCCAGGCGGCGATCCAGTCCGGCAAGATCAAGCCGAACGACGACCAGGTGAAGGCCGCCCTGCCCGAGCCGCAGCGGAAGCGGTGGGACGAGCTGCAGGCTGCCCTCAAGGCGATCGAGGCGAAGCGGCCGCAGCTCCCCAAGGCGATGACCATCACCGACACCGGCGCGAAAGCGGAGCCGTTCCACCTGATGATCCGCGGCGACGCCTACAAGCTCGGAGAAGTAGTGCAGCCCGGCTTCATCGTGGCGCTGCCCGGAGGGACGGCGGACGTCAAGCCGGACGCGGCCACGCCGTCTACCACCGGCCGCCGCCGCGCGCTCGCCGATTGGCTGGCAGCCCCGGCGAACCCGCTCACCAGCCGCGTCTGGATGAACCGGATCTGGAAGCAGCACTTCGGACAGGGCCTCGTCAACTCGCTCAGCAACTTCGGAGTGAACGGTGACCTGCCCAGCCACCCGGAGCTGCTGGACTGGCTGGCGTTGCGGTTCCAGACCGAAGGACGGCGCCTGAAGCCGATGCACCGGCTCATGCTGCTGTCCAGCACGTACCAGCAGAGCTCGGACCTTCCTACCAGGCCGGCCGGCAAAAAGGCCGCGGACCCGTTGGTGGTCGATCCGCAGAACCGCTACCTCTGGCGCATGACGGTGCGGCGCCTGGAGGCGGAAGCGGTGCGAGACAGCATGCTCATGGTTACCGGCGCGCTCAACCGGGAGATGGGCGGCCCGCCGGTCTATCCGCCGGTCGACCCCTCCCTGCGGGCGGATACCTACCAGGGCGTCAACTGGCCGGAAGGGGAAGACAGCCCGAAGACGTGGCGCCGGAGCGTGTACGTCAAGGTGAAGCGCTCCCTGCTGCTGCCCCAGCTCGAGGTGTTCGACTGCCCCGAGATCAGCGCCAGCGTGGCCCAGCGGAACGTCTCCATCACGCCCACCCAGGCGCTATTGATGATGAACGACCCGTTGATCCGCCGCCAGGCGGGCCTCTTCGCCGAGCGACTGGAGAAGGAAGCCGGCAAGGACCCTGCGAAGCAGGTGGAGCACGCGTACCGCCTCGCGTTCGGGCGGACGCCCACCGCGCCGGAGCGCTCGCTGGCGCTGGGTTTCCTGAAGAAGCAGACCCTTACGGACTTCTGTCACGCGGTGCTGAACCTGAACGAGCTAGTCTACGTGCCCTGAGACCGGTTCGCCGCAGTAAAAGTGTCATTGCGAGGGGCGTCTTTTGCCCCGTGGCAATCCCGAACACCTCGGGACCTGCCTGGCGTCGAAGTGCCAAACGGCGTGCTGCTCAACCCTCGGGATCGCCACGCCGCCGCGAAAGCGCGAAGTGAAGCCGAGGACAGCGACAGGCGGCTCGCGATGACGTTCAGGGTTATCGAATCGTTTCAAGGATGAAGCACCATGCCACAACCCTTCCGTGTTGGACTCACTCGCGATTTTTTGAAGCCGGACGGCACCATCAGCTTCGGTGACATCGGTCTGTCCCTCCTGGACCAGGCTCCGGGCGTGGAGTGGGAGTTCCTGCCGGAGAACACGGCGGAGCTGCGGCCGGACCAGGTGCAGGGCTACGACGCGCTGCTGGTGATGGCGCCTCGTGTCACCGCCGCCTCGCTGGAGGGCGCGGACCGGCTGGCGGTGGTCGCTCGCTTCGGCGTGGGCTACGACAACGTGGACGTGGCCGCCTGCACCCGCGCGGGAGTGCTGCTCACCATTACGCCGGACGGGGTG
>JAJFMS010000430.1 GCA_020696885.1 Armatimonadota bacterium
CAGGTAGCGACTGCCGCGCGAGAGGCCCTGGACGCCCTCCGCCCCGCCATAGCCACCTACGGCACGGGCCGCTGCGCGATGAATGCGAACCGCGATACATGGGACGATGAGCGCGGCCGGTACGTGTGCGGCTTCAACCCGGACGCACCGGGTGATGAGACGGTTACGGTTACTCGGGTGACGGCGAAGTCGGGCGAGCTGCTGGCGACGGTGGTGAACTACGGCTGCCACCCCACGAGCCTGGCCTGGGCGAACACGCTGCTGAGTCCGGACTACCCAGGAGCGGTCCGCGAAACGATAGAGCGAGAGACCGGCGCACCCTGTATCTTCGCCCTCGGTGCTTGCGGCGACCTGGGTCCGCGGCGAGGGTTCGCCGGCGATCCCGAGGTGGCCGACCGCAACGGCCGGGAGTTGGGCTACGCCGCGCTGGCCGCAATCACCGGCCTGCCCCCGGCGGGGTCGGACTTCACTTACGACGGTCCGGTGGTCTCCGGCGCCACCCTGGGATGCTGGAGCGATGTGCCGCTCTCGCCGGAGCGGGCGGCTGGAGCCGCGGCGTTCTCGTACGGCGCTTACGAAGTGGAGCTGCCGTTGAAAGTCTTACCGACGCCGGAGGCGCTGCACGCGGAGATCGCCCGGTGCGAGGCCCGCCAGCAGGAAGCCGATGCGATTGGCGACGCGGCCTCAGCCCGGGACCACGGCGCCCTTGCGGAGCGCGCGCGCCGCTGGCTGGGACGCGTGGAAAACCTGCGGGGCACGCACTACCCGGTGCCGTTCTCCGTGCTGCGGCTCGGCGATGCGCTCTGGATCACCTGCGCCGGGGAGCCCTACAGCGCTCTGCAGGTGGCGCTGCGCCGCCGCTTCCCGGCCCTGACGGTGCTGGTATCGCCGCTGGCCGGCGCGATGGAGATCGCCTACCTGCTGCCGCGCGAGGCGTACGGCAAGGGGCTCTACCAGGAAGAGCCCTCCATCCTGGCCGCCGGCTGCCTGGAAGCGCTGTCGGAGGCGATCTGCCGGCGGGTCTCCGAACAATTAGGCTGATGGAGGCATAGAGATGGCCGGAAAGTTCCTGGGTCGCGACGCGATCATCGACACCGTAAAGAGCGAGGAACGCGCCAACGCCATCCGGAAGCGGAGCGGGCTGGAAAGGCACCCGATCCACGCCTACGCCTGTGGCTGCCCGGATCCCAACTGCGGCGCGTTCCACACCATCGATACCGACCACACGATCCCCACGCCCGAGGAGTGCGCAAAGCGGCTGGCGGAAGACAATCGGGAGCGCAAGCCGGCCAAAGCGCACCGAAAACGCATCCGGTCCTGATGGAGAACTGGCGGAACCGGATCGCTAGAAGTGCGCGAGTACCTGGCGAGGCTACCTGAGATGAGTGAATATTGGGTTGGCTTCGACCTCGAAAAATCTTGGTTGGAGTCGGACTATGTGCGGCCGGAATACACCGGTGCCCCGGTTACGTACGAGCAGGTGGCGGAGGTCGAACGAGAGCTCGGCTATAAGCTGCCCGCGTCCGATATCGAGTTCATTCATCCGCAACCTGGAGTCGGATGAGGCGTTCGGGGACGAGGCCTGACCTCAACCCGGACTTCCGCTCACTGCAGAGGTAAGTAGTGCCCCGTCGTGAGACGCCGACCTGTATGATCAACCGCCTCGCCGTCATCAAGCAACCACTGCCTGATCCGATCCCAATCGGGATGTTCTATCCCGAGCTGCGAGAAGAGGCGGTCGCTGCTTTCGAGCGCGAGCACGAGATCCGGTTGCCCACCGGGTACCGCTGCTTCCTTACCGAATTGGGCAACGGAGGGGAAGGACCTCCCGCCTTCGGGATCGAGCCGCTCGGCACTAGACCGCCCGGTTTCGACTCCACCGAGCCTGGGGATCGATCCCACCTGGCGTTCCTGGCGCTGCCGTTCCCATTTAGCAGTCCGTGGATCTGGGGAACGGGCGAGGCATCTGCGGAGGGGGTCCGGGACCAGGTGGAGCACGGTAGCCTTTACCTCGGACAGGATGGCTGTGGCCAGCAGTGGCGGCTAATCGTTACCGGTCCGGAGCGTGGGAAGATCTGGTGGTTCTGTGGGGAAGGCATTCAGCCGCTCAACCCTGCTCGCAACTTCGTCCATTGGTATCTGGACTGGCTCGACGGTGTCGAGGACTGGTGGACCGGCATGGCTGCCGATTGATCTGCAAAAGCATTCTCTCCCAGGAGCAACGCGCCAGCGCGGTCGATTGGATTCCCTGTACCGAACTGACGTGTCGGGGCGAGCGGGGTGCGCCGGTCCCGGCGTGATGGCGGGCGTCGATAACGGGCTTGGCGCGGCGCTGTTCGCCGTAGAGCACACGTGTTCCCTACGGATCCTCGTAGTCCGGACCTCGGTGCCGACCCAGGGTGGGCCTCTAGTCCTCGTCAAGCCCGGATACCGGCCTGGTGCGATGACTTTACGCATATCGCGCAGCACGGATACGCACTCCCGAGTAGCCCACGCCTGTCGGCAGTATGGCTTGCCCGAACTGCGAAACGCCCCTCATTCGGGCTGGGCTTACGCATCATGGATTACGCACTACTGACGCGGTCAACAATCCGCCAATCACGCCCGGCTGGTTTCCGTGAAACCGCACCCTGGCCTTCGGGTCTAACCATGCAGCGAGGGAGCCGGATCACCAGGGGGCATATGGCGCGCGATTGTTCGAACCCAAGGCAGCACGTCGGGATCTCACGTCGAGAGGTCCTGCAGGTCGGCTACTCCGGCCTCCTCGGATTGGGGCTCACCTCCGCCATGAGCCAGGCGCGGCCGGCTACGGCGGCGCCCGGATCCGGGTTTGGGAAGGCCAAGTCGGTCATCATCGTCTTCCTCACCGGCGGGCCGCCGCACCTCGACACCTTCGACATGAAGCCGGACGCGCCGTCCGAGATCCGCGGCGAGTTCCAGCCGCGCGACACCCGTGTGCCGGGCATCCGGATCTCCGAGCACCTGCCCGGGTTCGCGGAGCGGATGGACCGCCTGGCGATCGTGCGGTCGCTCACGCATAAGAACAATGGCCACCTCCCGGCCACGCACTGGGTGCTCACCGGCCGCGCCATTCCCGGCCTGCCGGAGAACGTGGGCGCGGACAAGATCCGCAGCCGCACGGACTGGCCCTCGTATTCCTCCGCGGTCAACTACCTCCGCCCGCGCACCGACGGCATGCCGTCCGGAGTGAACCTGCCCACCTACCTGCAGGAAGGCCCGCTGCTCTGGCCCGGCCAGTACGCCGGCTGCATGGGTCCGAAGCACGACCCGTGGCAGCTCTCCGACGATCCCAACAAGGCGGACTTCAAGGTCCAGGGGCTGACGCTGCCCTCCGGATTCAGTATGGACCGGATGCGGGCGCGGCAGAGCCTGCTGCAGTCCGTCAACCGGCAGCAGGACCGCCTCAGCAGCCTCGCGGAGACGCGGACCCTGACGGACCAGCAGCGGGACGCCTTCACGCTGCTCACCTCCAGCCGCTTCGCCGAGGCATTCCAGATCGAGCGCGAGACCACGGCCACCCGCGAGCGGTACGGACGGCACATGTACGGGCAGTCGCTCCTGATGGCGCGCCGCCTGGTGGAAGCCGGCGTGCCGGTAGTGCAGGCGAACATGGGGATCGTCCAGACCTGGGACCTCCACGGCGACAATTGGAACCGCCTGAAGAACCAGCTCCTGCCGCCGCTGGACCGGGGCGTGGGCGCGCTGCTGGACGATCTGAAAGAGCGCGGCATGGCGGACGACACCCTGGTGATCGTCACCGGTGAGTTCGGGCGCACGCCGCGTATTGCGAACGGCGGCCGGGACCACTGGGCGGAGGTCTTTTCCGCGGTGTTCAGCGGCGCCGGCATCCACGGCGGCCAGGTGATCGGCGCCTCCGATCCGACGGGCGGCTCGCCGGCCAGCCAGGCGTTCACGCCGGACGACCTGGGCGCCACGGTCTACCACGCCCTGGGCATCGATCCCGGCACGGAGTTCATCGACCGCGAGGGCCGCCCGCAGCGCCTGAACCTCGGAGATCCGATCGCGCCGCTCTACTCCTCCTCGTCCACCGTTTAGGTCCGCGCGGACGGAGGATTTACCGTCCGAAGTAAAGGAGTAGTGGAGTGACGGGTTAGACCCCGCGTGGCCCCATTACTCCACTACTCCTTTAGCCCAGCACTTCAAATCCCATGCAACGACGTACCTTCCTCTTCGGCAGTCTTGCCGCCGCCGCCCTCGGTCCCTCCGTCGCGCACGCCGCCCAGAGCCGGGATAAAGTCCGGCTCGGGATCATCGGCTGTGCCGGCCAGGGGGAATACAACTGGTCCAACGTGGCGGACCAGGAGTTTGTGATGGTCTGCGACGTGGACCTGGCGCGCACCGCCAAGATCAAGTCGCAGTTCCCGAACGCAGAGGTGGTGCAGGACTTCCGCCGCGTGATCGACCGCAAAGAGATCGACGCGGTGGTGGTGTCCACGCCCGATCACTGGCACGCCATCCCCACCGTGTGGGCGCTGGAAGCCGGCAAGCACGTTTACTGTGAGAAGCCGCTCACCCACAGCGTGCACGAAGTGCGCACCGTGATGGAAGTGGCGAAGAAGCGGAAGCGGGTGACCCAGATGGGCACGCAGATCCACGCCGGCGCCAACTACCGCCGCGTGGTGGAACTG
>JAJFMS010000431.1 GCA_020696885.1 Armatimonadota bacterium
GCTAGTTGCTCCCGAGCGGACACCCGCGAGGAGTGAAAGTCATTCCCGCCCTTTTGCCAACCCAACGCCAGTTTGACAGGAGTCCGGCTGTCAGGCCGGCCTTGGTGGGGCGAATTCAGGGCCAATCGCTCGCCCGCCTGACAGCGGGACTCCTGTCAATCAGCCTGAGTCGCTTCGTGGTTCCGAAGCGTATTTCACGACTCCGTAGCAATCGTACCGCGGTGGCCCGCATGACCCACATCCTCGGGTGTGAGTACTAGGCCGGCGTCACTTCAAAGAACGGCTGGAGGCCCTGAGCGCGCTGCTGAAGCTCGTCGCGCTCCGCCTCGGTGAGCGGCTGGAACTGCTCGACGGTATCCAGCGCCAACCGGAATAGCTCCGGATGGCCGGGCGTGATCGCGGCCGTGATCGGCTGGCTCAGGGTGAACCGCACGGCGAGCGACGCCTCACGCGGCTCGCTGCAGGGCTCGTACCAGCACTTGGTCCAGGGACCTCGATCGGCGCCTTCCGGCCACTTCTGGCGAGCCATCGCTTTCAAGGCCAGGCGCCCCACGCCCTTCTGGGCAGCCTTCTCCACCACCTGCGGTCCGAACCCGGCGTTGAAGTACTCCATCCAGTTGAGCGGGAAGAGCACGCTGGCGAAATCGAAGAGATCCATCAGCTCCAGCGCGATGTCCACGTTGTGTGCGCTGAACCCGATGTGGCGGATGAGGCCCGCGTCCCGCGCCTCCACCAACGCCTCCAGCGCTCCTCTGGGGCCGGTAGCGACCTCCAGGTCTTCCCGCGTGGTCATCGCGTGGAGCTGGTACAGGTCAAAGTGGTCCGTGCGCATCCGGCGGAGGGAGTCGCGGAGCTCCGCGGCCGCTTCGGAGCGGGTGCGCTTCTGGGTCTTGCAGGCCAGGAACGCCTCGCCGCGGTGCGGCTCCAGGGCCGGCCCCAGCCGCTCCTCGGCGTTGCCGTAGGAAGGGGCCACGTCGAAGTAGTTGACGCCGCGATCGACCGCCTCCGCGACGAGATTCGCGGCCTCGGTAGGCTCAACGTTCATCACGAGGATGCCGCCGAAGCCGATGAGCGAAAGCTCCGCGCCGGTGTTGCCCAGTGGTCTGCGATCCATCGTGTTCTCCGAGGCCGCCGAGGCGGGCGGCGTAAGCGGTCGTGGCGTCGCTCGGTCAGGCCGGGGGCGAGATCGCTTGCATCGGCGCCGCGGTCGCGGCGGGGCGCTCGGCTTCCGAGAGGCGGACTTCGATGTGGGTCTCGATGTGCGTTTCCGCTGAGATCGGCGCCGCAAGGGTGATTACTTCCTCAGCGGCGTCGAGGCGGTCGGACACCACCGAGCGGACGACGGCATCCGTCAGGTTCAGGCGGCAGCGCACATTTTCCCAGCCGGTGCCCGGGAGATGGCCGTCATGGTCCAGCTCCAGGATCCCTTCATCCCGCAGCAGCAGGAACCACGCCAGGCGGTGAGCCGGGGAGGCGGCTTCCCCACAGTGTTGGTTCAGCTCCTCGTTCACCTGCACCAGCGGCACCCAGTTCCGCGCGCGCTGGTGCTGCTGCGTCACCCGGATGATGGAATTCCGCACGTGGAGCGCCTCGGTGACGATCGGCTCGTCGGACTTCAAGCGGCAGCCGGTGGTGGAGTGCTCCTTCTGCGGATTCGGGTAGCTCTCCGTAACCAGCGCGCCCAGGTTCTGGAGTCCCTGGAGCACCGCCTGCAGCTCCTCGCGGCCCATCGCTTCCAATGCACGCCGGAGGGCGCCCATCGCCATCCACGGCTTCCGGTTGCGCGTCATGAAATGGTCCACGGCCAGGATGGCGCGCTCGGCGGCCAGCCGCGTCCCTTCCACCGCCTCCGCCACCACCGTGCGGGAGAGTGGGTGGTCGTGGTTCAGGCGCAGGGCGGTCACCGGGTAATCCGGGTTCACCAGGTTCGGCTCTTTGGTCATCCGGATCGCACCGTCGTGGATCAGGAAATTGAGCCACTCGTCGATGCAGGCGCCGTCCAGGTGGTAGGGCGCGCCGCCGAGCCACTGCTCGCGCAGGAGCACGTTGCGCAGCAGCTTGAAGCTGACCCAGGGGATCTTCTGCAACATCTGGTGCAGCAGCCGCAGGCAGCGGTCCGGCACTTCGATCGCGGTGCGCACGAGGGGGTGATCCACGTTGGGGCGGCAGGCGACCACCCGCACCGAAGGATCGGCGCGGTGCCATTCCGGCTCCGTGAGGATGATCGCCTCGCCGCGGGCCCGGTTGATCCAGACGGTGGCGTTGGTGGGCGTGGGGCCGAACTCTTCCAGCTCCGCCAGAGCAGCCGCCAGCTTGCGGAACGGCATCCGGGACGACCGGCTCTGCCGCAGCAGGCACTCCGCGTGGTACACCAGCCGCACCCACGGGCCCAGCCGGGCGCCGGCCATGTTCGGATCCGGGAGCGTCTCATCCCGATCGGGATCCGTCTCGCGCACGGAGGCTACGGAGCGGATGGTCTGCGGCGCTCGCTCCAGCGCGGGCGCCAGGAACGTCTGCAGCCCGGCGCAGCCGTCCGCCGCCGCGCGGACATCCGCCGGGAGCGCCGCTTCTTCGATGGGCCACAGGAGCACGCGCACTCCTACCGCACGGGCTTGCGTCACCACCTCGCGAAGGCGCTGGGTGTGGGAGACGATGATCCACGTCCGCGGGGCGCGTCGATCCTCCAGCAGGGAGTCCAACTCCGCGCGGAGCGAGTCTTCCACCTGCAGCCGGGAGATCGGTCCTGGCACCACTTCCGGCAGCCCGATCGAGGGCTCCGGTCCGGAGACTTCCACGGAGGCTCCGTCGCTGCTCACGCCGAAGACGCGCGCCGTGACGACCGCTCCTACCAGGCCGGCGTGCCGCACGCATTCCCGCACCGCTCGCCGCAGCTCCGCGCCCGGGCTGGCGGCTTCCACCGTGGGCCAGTCGACGAGGAGCGCCACCGGAGTGACGGTGCGGAGATTGATGACGTCCGCGAACGAACGGACGGGAAGGGCGCCGTACTGGGCGTCCGGATCCAGGCAGGGCGCCCAGACTTCGGCGCTCCAATCCCCCTCGCACTCGGCCAGCAGGCGCGCGGCCCGCTCCGGGCGCATCGCCAGGACCAGGTGGTCCGTGCCGGGGTGGGCGTTGAGGGTAGCCGCGAAGGTCTCGGGGGCCGGCTCCACCGGCAGCGCCCGGAAGCCCCAACGCGCGAAGGCATCGGCGGCAGCGTCGTCGTCACCCGTTACCCAGGTGTACGCGACATACCGCGGCCAGCGAGTAGCCACCTGCCGGCGCATCCCCCAGGCCGCCAGAGCAGGCGAAGCCTCCTCACCGGTCGGGCCCAGTGCGAAATCCGGCCAATAACAGAAAAATAAACAACCAGCCATGGACGCCCTCCGCAAACAAAGCCATCCGGCGGGCCATCAAAGCAGGAAATACGATCTAAAAGCTCGCCTCGCCACTGCCGGCGGTTGTGCGAGCCAGGCTCCCGGCTGCCCACCGAAGAATCCCGGAGGGAACCGACACCAACCGCAAGTATAGCCCCGCCTGTGTTTGAGCGTCAACGCGAGAACGCGGGGCTTTTTCGTGCGTAGGACAAGCGAAGTAAGGCGTTGCCCGGTGAGCACATGTCCGTTCGCAATACCCCCTCGCTGCTCCTGCTCCAACGATTGGAAGAATCGCCGTAACCATTCGCACCACGCCCGTTAGGCAGTGGAGAAGCTTCGGCCGGCGATCCACCCGGCGGAGAAGCGCCCGTCCGCTTTCATTGGCAGGTGTGACATGCCCAGCTACCATGTGGAATTCACCAACCCGCTCGGAGACCCGGCCCGGACTGCGCTAAACGCGCCCTGCCTGCCGGCGTTGGCGCTGCGGATGCAGCGGGAGGGCCATGCGCTGCTGCGCGTGGGACGGCGCAGGCCGGACGCCTCCATCGGAGCCTACTGGCGCACCATCAGCGAGGCGGAGGTCACCACCTTCCTCCGCCAGTTGGCCGCCACCCTGGAGAACGGCGTCTCCCTGCCCAACGCCCTCGGACTACTCGCGCGGGAGACACCCAACCGCACGCTGCGGGCGGTGCTGGCGGACCTGGAGCGCTCCGTGCAAGACGGCGACTCCCTCTCGTACGCCCTGGGGACTTAGTGGCGTGCTGCGTGGACCCGGCGGCAAAGGCCGGCACCCGCCCGCACCGGCACGGCACCGTTGCGGTGACCCTCCGCGCCAACGGCGAAGCGAAGCTGCTCCGCGAGTGAGATACACGCGGGCACTCACCGTTAACGCGGGCGATCGCTGCCATCGAACGCCGGGCTTTCCTACGGCAGATCGGTGCGGACCGTCAACGAGGCTTCGGTTACTCGATCGACCAATCGCCCGTGGAGAGCTCGTCTGGTGTACTCTTCGGCGATCACCCGGATCGCTGTCGTTCCCTCTGGCTTGAACGAGTAACTCACCAGCGTGCGCACACGACCGTGCTCTCCCGCCACACGATAGGGCGCGTAACTCCGCACCAGCCTCCAGCCCATTCCGGACCTGCGGTAGAGGAAGCCGTGCGGTAGGTACGTCCCCGAGCCGGGATCGACGGTGACCCCCACAAGGTCGGTGGACCAGAGCCGGAGGCGCTGGACTGCTCCTCCGGCGAAGTACCGCTGCAGCGCCTCCACGGATGAGACCGCAGCCGGCGGGC
>JAJFMS010000432.1 GCA_020696885.1 Armatimonadota bacterium
GTAATGAGCACCTGTTCCGGATACTCCTCGCGGAGGAGCCGGGCCACGTCCTGGTAGGTCATCACGCTGTCGAGCGTGGCCATCTTGATCCCGGCCACGCCCGGCAGCTCGAAGAGGCGGCGGAGGGTGTCGAGGGAGTAGGTCACGCCGCCTGCCGCCTCGTACAGGAAGAACAGGATCAGCGGCAGCCCCACCCCGGCGAGGGCGCGATGATAGGCGACGATCCGGTCCGGGTCGCCTCGATAGGGCGTCGGCGCGAAGCAGAGCAGGGCGTCCGCACCGCCCGCTGCCGCATCTTCGGCCATGCGCACCGCCGCGGCCTCATACTCCGGCTCGGACGGCAGCGCGCCCGCACCGGCCACCAGCACCTGCCCCGAAGCCAGACCGGCCCACCAGCTCCGCAGCACCTCCAGCCGCAGCTCGCGCGGGATCAGCAGCCCGCGCCCGGTATGCACCCAGGCCGCCACCCCGGCCACCGGCTGCCCGGACATCCACCGGACATACGCGGCCTGCGCCTCCCGGTGGAGCGTGCCATCCTCGCGCCGCGGCACCGGCACGGCGGGGATCAACCCGCCTCGCAATCGCCCGCGCAGTTCGTCCAACGTCATCAGCGCGTCCCCTCCCCATGACCTGCTCCCCGCGCAGCCTTATGGCAACCACTGATGGATGTCGGCGTGGCCGCATGCGGTCTCACTGCATTAACGTTTGCCTAACCCGCACCCGTGGCCTCTGACGTTGCAGAGGGATCGGCCGGAGCCGCACGCAATGTCTCAGCGTCCCACCGCGTTATCTGGAACCCATCATGCCTAACCAAAACCGGCCGTTCCCGCTGCTACTCACCCTGTCCCTCGCCGGAGTAGGGATCGCGGCCGGAGCCGCCGCGCTCCTCGTCGCTCGCCCGAGCGCGCAGACCCCCATCGGCGAGCTGCCGGCCGCGGGCGAGAACGTGGCGTTGGTCTCGTCGAACCAGGTGATTACCCCCGCCGGCAAGGTGGTGCGCCTGCCGCGCGACCGGCCCAAGGACGTGGCGCTCTCGCCGGACGGCGCCGTGCTGGCAGTGCTGGGCCAGCAGGGAGTAGCGCTATACGGTCCGGACGGAGCGGCGCTTGGAAAGGTGGCGCTGAAGGCGGGTCCGCTAGGCCTGGCCTGGACGCCGGACGGCTCGGCGCTGTATGCGGCGACGGCGAACGGCAAGGTCACGAAGATCGTGCGGACGGCGGGCGCCTTCAAGCGGGACGGCGACCTCACGATCGACGCCGTGCGGGCAGACGGTGAGCCGGACGTTGCGGCCGGCACCGCGGGGCAGGGCCGCCAGAAGGGTGACCCGCAGGTCGCGGGGCTGGCGGTGAGCCCGGACGGCAAGCGGCTGTTCGTGGCGCTCGGCATCCGGAACGCGGTGGCCGCGGTGGACCTGGCTTCCGGCAAGGTGACCCAGAGCGTCGCGGTGGGCGTGGCGCCTTATCAACTGGCCCTCGCGCCGGACGGCAAGACTCTCTTCGTGGCGAACCGGGGCGGCACGGCTCCAGGTAAGCGGGACGCGGCGGCGCCCTCCGCCGGCACGATGGTGCGCGTGGACCCCAGGACGGACGCGGCGCTCACCGGCAGCGTCTCGTTCGTGGACACCGCCACGTTAACGGTGCGCGCGGTGGCAGAGGGCATCCGCCAGCCGTCCGGGATGGTGGTCTCGGCGGACGGCGACGATCTGTACGTGGCGGGCTCCGACGAGGACACGGTCGCCGTGGTGGAGGTGAAGGACGCGAAGATCGAGCGGCGGATCCCCCTGCGGCCCAAGGAGGACCCCGGCTTTGGACAGATCCCCACGGACGTGGCGCTTTCCGCGGATGGCGATTCCCTCTATGTCACCTGCGGCGGCGCCAACGCGGTGGCGGTGGTGAACGTGGAGGGGAAGGGCCGCGTCTCCGGCTGGATCCCCGCGGGCTGGTACCCGATCGCGCTCGCGGAGCGGCAGGGGCGGTTGTTCGTGGCCAGCGCCAAGGGCTTCGGCTCGCGCGTTCAGAACGCCAACGGCGCCTACGGCGTCCACAGCACGCTGGCGACCCTTCAGTTCGTCTCCAACGAGTCGCTGGAGCCTGAAGACCTCGTCGCCAGCAGCCGCCAGGTCGCCATCAACAACCGGTGGGGGATGTCCGTGGGGGACCGCGCGGCGCGGAAGGGGAGAGCCTCCGTGCCGGTGCCCGAGCGCGTGGGCGAGCCCTCCGTCTTCAAGCACGTCGTGTTCATCATCAAGGAGAACCAGACGTACGACTTCATCCTGGGCGACCTGGAGAAGGGCAACGGCGACAAGAGTCTCTGCATCTTCGGCGAGAAAGTGACGCCGAACCACCACGCGCTGGCCCGGGAGTTCGTGGTGCTGGACAACACCTACACCAGCGGCACCAACAGCGCGGACGGCCACCAGTGGACCGTCTCTTCCGTGGCCAACGGCTACATCGAGCAGAACTACGACGCCCACTCCCGCTCCTACCCGTACGACGGCGGCGACCCGCTGGCCTACTCGCCGGAAGGGTTCCTCTGGACCTCCGCGCTGGCGAAGAAGAAGAGCGTGCGCGTCTACGGGGAGTTCGTCAACAACCCCAAGATCGTGAGCAAGGTGGCGGGCGTGCGCCCCACGTGGGCCGCCATCTGGGCGGACTACCAGCAGGGGATGAAGAACTTCGAGATCACGGCGGATACGGACAACGCCGCGCTGAAGCCGCTCCTCCACCCCAACTTCATCGGCTTCCCCACCACGGTGCCGGACCAGTACCGCGCCGACCTCTTCCTCGCGGACATGGACCGGTTCGAAACCGAGAACAAGATGCCGGACCTCAGCATCATGCTGCTCCCCTGCGATCACACCTCCGGCACCCGACCCGGCACCCCCACGCCGCGAGCCACAGTCGCGGACAACGACCTCGCCCTCGGCCGCATCGTGGAGCGGATCTCAAAGTCGAAGTTCTGGGCGGAGACGCTGATCCTGGTGATCGAAGACGACTCCCAGCTCGGCGTGGACCACGTGGACGGGCACCGCACCACGGCCCTCTGCATCTCACCCTACACCAAGCGCGGCGCGGTGGTCTCGGACAACTACAACCACACCTCGTTCCTGCGCACCATGGGGCTGGTGCTCGGCCTACCGCCGATGAACCGGTTCGACCGTACCGCGTCCCCGCTTACGGCGTGCTTCACCGGCACCGCGGACCTGCGGCCGTACGCCGTGCGCCCCAACCGTATCCCGCTGGACGAGATGAACCCGCCTGCAAAGGCGCTCACCGGCGAAACCCGCCGCCTGGCCGAAGCCTGCGACCGGCTGGACTGGTCCGACGTAGACCGCGCCGATGCCCCCACCGTAGCCCGAGCCGTTTGGAACTCCATGCGCCCCGGCACCCCCTTCCCCTGGCACCACTTCCACCCGAACGAGGATGCGGAGGAGGAAGAGGGGGAGTAGGTGTTCGGTGTTCAGGTGTTCAGGTGTTCAGGTGTTCAGGTGTTCAGGTGTTCAGGTGTTCAGGTGTTCAGGTAGGGACGGACGCCTTCGACAGAGGCTGGTTCCGGGAGCTTGTCCCCTGATAACACGGCCCGCCTTTCGATTGAAAGGCGGGCCGTTGTGCTGCGGGTCTCCCCCAACACCTGAACACCCGAACACCTGAACGCCCGACTTCCTACTTCCCCTTCGGCCTCCAGGCCTGGGTGACGTTGGTGGGGGTGAAGGCGCTGGGGACCTGGCCGGTGGAGGCGTAGTGGTAGCACGCGGTCAGGAAGATCCCCTGGAGCGCGGTCTGTACGATGGCGAGCGCCAGCCAGTAGAGGATGCAGATTCCGAGGACCGTGGCGAAGAGGATGCCGGCCTGGAGCGGGCTGGTCTGCGCCATCGCCCCTGCGCCGATGCCGCCGGCCACCAGGACGAGGATGGACGGCAGGAACAGCAGGTTGAACACGGTGTTGATCCCGAAGTTCACCACTACCGTCTCACCCCAGGTGCGCTTGAACGCGAGGGCGGACCGCTTTACCGCCTCGATCGGGTTCACCCCGTCGTAGACCAGCACCGGCACTACGAAGGAGGTCGCGATGGTCCACGCCAGGCCGATGAGGCCGATCACGATCTGACCGAGCCACCCGGCTCGCTCCTCGATCGAGCGGAGGACCGTTCCCACCGTGGCTGCGAGCAGCGCCCACTGGAAAATGAGGCCGATGTTCTTGAACGAGAAGTTCAGCCCATCGCTCACCGTGGGGTCGCCGCCCTGGAAGCGGATGCGGACGCACGCCACCAGCCCGGCGTTGAAGAACACCACCACGAAGTAGCTGACCAGGTAGTACAGGAACATCAGCCCGTAATGCAGCGGCCCGACGTCCAGGTCCGCGGCCCGGCTGCCGGACTGCCCGAGCTGCTGCCACGGCACCATCAGCGCGATCGGGATGAGGAAGCTCGCGCTCACGAACAGCGAGACGATACCGGAAAGGATCGGGAAGAAGACGAGCTCCCGGTCCTGACGCAGGACGTCCCAGGTCTCCTTAACCAGTTCCCAACTACGGTTCAACGTGCCAAACATGGAAAGCCTCCAGAGGGTGCCGGGCCGGCAGCGAGCATCCGTCGCTCTAAACGGTGGCTTCTGCCGTAAAGGTACGCTTCCCTTCCAACTTTAGAAGGAGCCCCGTCCGGACTACCAAATGCGGGTCCGCACCGGGCGGTTCACTCCAGACCCAAACGCTGACGAGTGCTCCGCACGAGCCCCTCGTATCTCTCACGGAGGCTGTGGAAGCCGAGGTCCTGTAGCTTCCTGTTGCCGAGCGCCCGCGTCATCGCGGGGCATCCCGCCACGCGCCAGGGGCCCGGTCCGTCGTAAGCTACGCCTGCGGCCAGCCATGGCCCGACTCCCGCCTTCCGCAATTCTAGGAAGCGTCGGCGCGGCTTCTTCCAGAGTTTCCACTGGTAGCACCGCAGCCGTCGCCGGGCCCACTGGTCCAGCTCCTCAAACACGGACGGAGTGTGGGCAACCCAGAAGTAACCCCCCCACCCGTTCGTGAAAGTGCGGAGCTCTTCGAGCACGCGCCCGAGGCTCGCGCCCCGATTGCGCTTGGTGATCCGGCGGATGGTGTCTTTAGCCCGTTTCAGACTCTTGGGGTGGATGCTCAGGCGAGCTTTCTCCGTACCCCTGATCCGGAACCCCAGGAACTTCCGCTCCGACGGGCGGGCGACCGCGCTCTTCTCGCGGTTCACCTTCAGCCGGAGCTTCTGCTCCAGGAAGTGGACCACCGACGCCATCACCCGCTCCCCTGCCCGCCGGGTCTGCACATAGATGTTGCAGTCGTCGGCGTAGCGGCAGAAGCGGTGCCCTCGTTTCTCCAGCTCTTTGTCCAGCTCGTCGAGCAGGATGTTGGAGAGGAGCGGCGAGAGCGGCCCGCCCTGGGGAGTGCCTTCTTCCCGTTCCATCACCACCCCGTTCAGGAGCACTCCTGCTTCGAGGTAGCGGCG
>JAJFMS010000433.1 GCA_020696885.1 Armatimonadota bacterium
TTCGCACCGGTGCGAATCGACCCCACAACAACTCACGGCTCGCCGTACACCGCCGGTGCTTTGTAACCGGGAGGCGGCATGTCGCCATCGCCATCGTTCTTCGCGGGGACCGCCTGGGCGGCGTACCGGCGGAGCTGCGCGGTGAGCCGAGCCACCGTGGCCGGCTCCGCGCCCGCGAGGTCGGTCTTCTCGTTCGGATCTTTGCTGAGGTCGAAGAGCTCTGAGGTGAGCGGCGCCTCCGCATCCTTCGGTCCGAGTTTGCCGCGGGCCACCAGCTTCCACTTGCCGGACCGCAGCGCGCCCCGGCCGGCCTCCACGTTGAGCAGGATCTCCGCGTGCGGGGACGGCTTGCCGGCCGTCATCGCGGCCCAGGCGTCCTTGCCGTCCAGGGGCAGCGGCTGGGCCTCCGGCTTGAGCCCGGCGAGCTTCAGCAGCGTGGGATACAGGTCCACCACGTGGAGCGGCTCGTTCACCACCGCGCCGGCCTGGATCCGCCCCGGCCAGACCGCGAAGGCGGGAACGCGGACACCGCCTTCGTAGAGGGTGCCCTTCCCGGCCCGGAGCTCGCCGTTGTTCGCGCCGAACCCCAGCGGGCCTCCGTTATCGCTGGAGAACAGCACCAGGGTGTTCCGCGTCAGCCCGCGGCGCTCCAGCGCGGCGATGATCTTGCCCACGTTATCGTCCACGCAGGAGACCATCGCGGCGTACTTCCTCCGCTGCATCCGCGCGATGTCGGGGTACCGGTCGAGGTACTCCTGCGGCGCCTGGAGCGGCGCGTGCGGCGCGTTGAACGGCACGTACAGGAACAGCGGCCTGCCCGCGGGCTGCTGCTCGATGCGCCGCACCGCCTCGGCGCCGATCAGGTTGGTGCTGTAGCCTTCGTCACGGTTCACGCGGTCGTCGCGGTGCCAGTCGAAGCCGCCGTCGCGGTCGTGCGTGTAGTAGTCGATCGCGCCGCAGTAGTGGCCGTACTGGTGATCGAATCCCCGCTGGGTGGGCAGATACGCCCGGGCCGAGGCGCCGAGGTGCCACTTCCCGGCGATGGCGGTCTCGTAGCCGGCTTCCTTCAACCGCTGCGGGAGGAGCCGCTCTTCCAGCGGGAGCCCCCAGTCCGCCCAGGGACGGTTGACCCCGGTCTGCAGGCCGTACCGCATCGGGTAGCGGCCGGTGAGGAAGCTGGCGCGGGTGGGCGTGCACACCGGCATCACATAGAACTGCTCCAGCCGGGTGCCCGCCGCGGCGAGGCCGTCCAGGTGCGGTGTCTTGATCTCGCCCCCGTGGAAGCCGACGTCCTTCCAGCCCAGGTCATCCGCCAGCAGGTAGACGATGTTCGGGAGCTCTTTCCGCTCCGCCGCCCCGGTGGCGCCGAGCGGCACCAGGGCGGCGAGCAGGAGCAGTATCGGCCCCAACACGGTTCGGAAACGCATCGCTCCCCCTTCTCTCCCACATCGCGCCAGCTCGGCCGCGACCCACCAGGCGTCGACGCGGCATCGATCGGGTTGTTGGTCGGCCCACTGGGTTCATCCTCTGCTGCGTCCCCAGGACCAGAACACGAGGCAACCGCGGCCGGACCGTCAGCCGGTACCACACTCTGGAGCAGTACCCTGGGGCTTGCCGTACCGGGCGGGTGCGGGAACCAGATCCTGCCTTTCCTACAACCCGCGGCGGGCTATACGGGAGGTGGCTTGAGAACCGATATCAGTAACAGGAAGACAGCAGCCCGCACAGAAGATACAATACGTTGCAATCAGTATTTTTGCCCCAGGGCGAGGATTTGCCCTTGGTTCTACAGCATTCAGGACGGAGCCGCGGATGATCAGTTCCCAGTTCTGTGAAAGCGGGATCGCTGCCGTGGGACCTCTCCTATGGGGCACGCACTTTTGCCAATTCTACAAGACCCGGGAAGACCTGGTAGAGACCCTCGTTCCCTACATCGCCACTGGTCTAAGGAACAACGAGGCGTGCCTGTGGGTCACCTCGCAGCCGCTCGTGGCCGAAGAGGCCAAAGCCGCCCTCTCCCAGGTCGTGCCGGACTACGAGCAGTATCTCGAAGCCGGGCAGATCGAGATCATGGATTTCGAGGACTGGTACATCGCCCTGGGAGACGTAGACGCGGACCATGTGCTGGCCGCGTGGATCGAGCGGCAGCAGCAGGCGCTCAACCGGGGCTATCAGGGATTGCGGCTTACGGGGAATACGTTCTGGCTGGAGCGGAGCGGCTGGAACGACTTCATGGAGTACGAGCGCAAGGTCAACGAGAACTTCGGGAAGTTCCGCATCCTCGGCCTTTGCACGTATAGTCTGGATCGTTGTGGAGCCGAAGAGGTCATCGACGTGGTGCGGAACCACGAGTTTGCCGTGGCGCTGCGGCAGGGCGAGTGGGAAGTGGTGGAAAGTGCCTCCGTCAAGGTCGCCAAGGGAGAGCTGAACCGCCTCAACCGGGAGTTGGAAACCCGCATCTCGGAGCGGACTGCGGAGCTCCGGACGGCGCTTCGGGGCCGCGAGGATTACATGGCGGTCCTGGCTCATGAGCTGCGGAACCCACTGGGTGCCATCAGCAACGCGGTCACCGTTCTGGAGCAGGCGAACCCGGAAAGTCCGGCGCACCGGAAGGCCCTAACCGTTGCCAGGCGCCAGATCCAACAGCAGACCCGGATGGTAGATGACCTGTTGGACGTGTCTCGCATCACCCACGGCACGTTCGATCTCCGTAAGGAGACTCTCGATCTGTGCGACCTCTGCCGCCGGAGTGCCGAGGACTACCGGAAGGGGATCGAGCAGCTCGGCTTGCGCTTCCAAACAGCCCTCCCGGCCGAGCCGGTGTGGATCGAGGGCGACTCGGCGCGAATTACCCAGGTCCTCTCCAACCTGCTGGATAACGCCGCGAAATTCACCCCGACGGGCGGCGAAGTGGCGCTGGGATTGGAGCAGATCGAGGCCTCGGCGCAGGCCCTGCTCACCGTGAGCGACACCGGTGTGGGCATCGCGGCCGAGCTTCTACCGCATGTCTTCGATCCGTTCACCCAGGCGGAACAGTCCCTGGACCGGACCCGCGGCGGGCTAGGGCTGGGCCTGGCGCTGGTGCAAGGCATCGCCGAGCTTCACGGTGGTGAAGTGCAGGCCGAGAGTGCCGGCACCGGAACCGGGACCACCATGTCGGTGCGATTTCCCCTGACTCGCGTTCGGATCACGGAGCATTGCCTCGAGCCGGAGGTGACGCTCCCGCCGGCTACGCTCCGAGTGCTGGTCATCGAGGACCTTGCTGACACCGCCGAGACGCTGCACGATCTCCTCGAATTGTGGGGCTATTCCGTGGAGGTGGCGCTTTCCGGGGTGGCTGGGGTCGAGGCGGCACGCCGGTGGCACCCGGACGTGGTCCTCTGTGATTTAGGCCTGCCCGGGATGGATGGATACGAGGTAGCGCGGCAACTCCGCCTCGATCCTTCCATCCGGGGTGTACACCTGGTGGCCGTCACCGGCTACAGCGGCGAATTGGTTCGCCAGCGCACCACCGAGGTGGGCTTC
This sequence comes from Armatimonadota bacterium, assembly GCA_020696885.1. Next base: position 3,526 of record JAJFMS010000433.1, read on the forward strand.
GATGGGCATTTCATCAAGCCGCTCGATGTGGAGGCGCTACGCCGCTTCCTGGCTTCCCGGGCTGCGCTGAACGTCGGCTGAAGCGTCGGAGGGCTACCGGCTCGCGAGGCGCCGTCGAGGATCCGGAGGCGCTACGGCCACCTTCACGCCGGTGAACGTGAGGCCGAGGTGCGTCACCTCCGGATCGGTGTCCACGTTGTCCTGCTCGATCACGCCGATGCGGACGTGCGTGCGTGCCAGGCGCACCCGCGCGGAGCCGTCGATCTCCGCCCTGGCGAGCACCTCCAGCAGCGCGTACGGGCTGGGGGGAGTGGGGCCGCAGCGGATCACCAGGTCGAAGTCCCCCTTCGCGGGGGCCAGCTTCGGCTCGTAGGTGCAACCTTCGGGCAGCCCGCGCACCTCCAGCGTCACCGGCCCGTCGAACGAGCGCCGCTCCAGCGTCAGCGGGATCTTCACCTCGGCGCCAGGCGCCAGGGCGTAGGCGGTGACACCGTTCCGGTAGCGCAGCCGGAAGTTGGGCGGGTCGCCTTCGCTGAACTCCGCGTGGTAGCCGTAGTCCGGGCCGCCGCGGTACTTCCAGAGCAGGTCGCGCACGCAGACCGTGTAGTCGCCGGCCGTCGCGGCCTGGAACGAGGTTTCCGCGGTGTCGTAGCCGGAGCCGCGCTCGAACTTCACCTGCTTGCCGTCCGGACCCACCACCCGGAGCGACGGGCTGCCCACGTTGTTCCAGTTAAGCATCCGCACGCGAACTTGCAGCCGCTGACCCTGCTTCAGCGCGACGCGGTAGTAGTCTTCCTCTCCGAGCTTGCCGAACGCGCCGGTGACGCCGCACGGCAGCGGCAGCGCCTGGGCGGTGGCCGCCGTTCCGTGTGCTTCCCCCTCCGCCACCTGGGGGAAGCGGCTGGCGAGGAGCGGGAAGGCGTCCGGCGCCTCCGGGATCCGCACCTCGGCGCCGGAGCGGTCCGGCTCGAAGTCGGCGGGGGCGGTGACGGATACCTCGCGCGTCTCGCCGGAGACGAGGGCGCGGACCTTCTGCTCCACCCCGGCCTGCACCGCCAGCGGTACCGCGTGGGTGACGTAGGGGCCGAGGTGGATCGACAGCCGGTACGGGTAGCCGTCGCCGCCCCGGTAGCCCAGGTC
>JAJFMS010000434.1 GCA_020696885.1 Armatimonadota bacterium
ACGGACCCGTTCTTCCGGCGCTGGTCCGCCATGGAAGGCTCACCGATCAGCGGCGTTCACTTCTGGTGGGACCGCGAGGTCACCCAGCTCGGCCACGCGGCACTGCTGGACCGCCAGGTGCAGTGGATGTTCAACAAGACCCAGGACTTCGGTCGCGGCCAGGGCGGCACCTACATGGGCCTGGTAGTGAGCGCGTCCCGGGACTGGATTCGGCGCTCCCGAAGCGAGATCCTGGAGATCGCGGAGCGCGAGGTGCGGGAGTCGTTCCCCGGCACGCAGGGCGCCTCGATCGTGAAGTCTGCCATCATCAAAGAGGCTCGCGCGACCTTCTCCGCCACGCCGGGCATCGACGCCCTCCGCCCCACCCCGGAGACCCCGATCCCCAACCTCTACCTCGCCGGGGACTGGGTGCAAAACGGCTGGCCCTCCACCATGGAAGCCGCCGTCCGCAGCGGCTACATCGCCGCCGAGCGCCTCCTCGCCGCCGAGAAGCGCCCCGAGCCGGTAGTCGTCCCGGACCTGCCCTGGACGGCGCTGATCGGCCGAAACGCGCGCTGACCTGCGCAAGAGGCTCCGGCGGGCCAGTCATCGCGAGTGGCCGCCCGAACGAGTGGCGGCCCAGCCCATGCTGTCATCGCGAGCCGCCCACCGTCCCCAAGGGCTTTCACCATGCTCCCACGGCGGCGTGGCGATCCCGGTTGCGAACGGCACCGCAAGCGTGCTTCGGCGTTTGGCAGGTTCCGGAACGTTTGGGATTGCCACACCGCCCGTACGGGCAGGCTCGCGTCAGAACGGACCAGGCCCGCGTACGGCGGCTGGCGGTTCGCAATGACAGTTCTTTTGTTAATGGGCGCGCGACCTGGCCCTTGCTGTCATCGCGAGCCGCCCGTCGTCCCAATGGTCTTCACCGTGCTCCCGTGGCGGCGTGGCGATCCCGAAGGTTGCGAACGACGCCGCCTGGGTGCTTCGGCGTTTGGCCGCCCCTCGCCTTGACGGTTCCTTCGTGGGCGAACCGGACCGAGACCGCGAGTATCGAACTCATCGGTCCCAACGCTCCACTATCGCGGGCAGTTGCTCATCGTAGAGGTGTCTCTACGGAGGATGAACATGCGCCCGCTTCTCTTTTTGCTTGCCACCCTATCGATGTTATTCGCGGCGCCGGCCGCGCGGGCGCAGTTGCTCATCCCCGACTCCCCTGCGGACGCCCAGCCGCTGCGCGTGAACTCCCAGGAGGTGAAGGTGGCGGTCCACGACCGGATCGCCGTCACCTCCATCGAGCAGGAGTTCTACAACCCCTCCTCCCGCACCGTCACCGGCACGTACCTGTTCCCGATGCCGCGGGAGGCGACGGTGACCTCCTTCACCTACTGGGTGCGCGGCCGGGAGGTGAAGGCCCGCCTGCTGGCGCGGGACGAGGCGGAGAAGCGGTTCAGTAAAGCGGCGGGCTCAGGCAAGGGCGCGGCGCTGCTTCAGGACGTGGACAAGATCAGCTTCCAGTGCCGCATCTCGCCGGTGCTGCCGGACACCGTCACCCGCGTGCGGATCGAGTACCTCCAGGCGCTCCCCTACGCCCGCAACGAGGTGACGGTGCTGGTCCCGCTCAAGGTGCTGGACCGCGCCGCGCAGGTCGCCTCGCTGAAGGTCGACGTCCAGGTGGACGACCAGCTCCCGATCGAGCGGTACTCGTCCCCCACCCACCCGGGCGAGGTGCGGTTCAAGGCCGGAGGCCCGAACGCGTTCTCGGCCACCTTCACCCAGGGCTCCGGCGAGCTGCCGCCGATCCTGAAGCTCTCCTATCGCCTCAAGCCGACCGGGATGGGGGCCACGCTGCTCACCTACCGTGAGAAGGGCAAGCCCGGCTACTTCCTGCTCCAGCTGGCTCCCACCTCGACGGATACCCGCGACGTCCAGGTCCCGCGTGACATCGCGTTCGTCTTCGACCGCTCGGGAAGCATGGCGGGCGAGAAGATCGAGCAGGCGAAGCGCGCGCTCCGGCTGGGGCTGGAAGGCCTGCGGCCCGGCGATCGGTTCAGCCTGATCAGCTACAACGCCGAGATTCAGCGGTTCCGCGAGGGCATGACGCCGGTGTCGGACGCCGAGCTCCAGGCGGCGCGGCAGTGGGTGGACGCGCTCCAGCCGATGTCCGGCACGAACATCCACGACGCCCTCCTGGCCGGCCTCGCCCAGTTCGCGCCGAGCGACACCCAGCGCCTGATCGTCTTCCTCACGGACGGCCTCCCTACGGTTGGGATCACGAACAAGGACCAGATCGTCAAGAGCGTCTCGGCGGCCAATACCCACCGGGTGCGGATCTTCTCCTGGGCCTTCGGGAAGGACGCGGACGATCTACTGCTGGCCCGGATCTCCGGCCAGAACTTCGCCACCGCGGAGCACTACTCGGCGGACGAGGTGATCGAAGCCAAGCTCCGCGCCTTCTACCAGCGCGCCGGCCAGCCGATCCTGCTGGACACGAAGCTCGACTACGGCACAGCCGTGAAGGACGTGATCCCGGACCGCCTTCCGGACCTGTATCACGGCGTCTCGCTGATGATCGTCGGGCGCTATGACGAGCGCTCGAAGGACGCGATCTCCGTCACCGGCACCCGCGGGAAGGAGCTGAAGACGGAGACGCTCGCCGGGCGCCTGCCAGATCAGGACACGCGCCATCCGTTCCTGGCGCAGCTCTGGGCGCGGTCGAAGGCCGCCTCCCTGGTGCGCTCCATCCATACGGACGGCGAGCAGCAGTCTACGGTGGAGGAGATTGTCCGCCTGAGCAAGCAGTACTCGATCCTTACCCCCTACACCACGTTCTTCGCGGATGCTCCGAAGGATCGCAACCCGGCGCTGGCCCAGGGTGCTGGCGACGTGCCCGCTCCCGCTCTCGTCGGCCAGACGCGGTTCGCGGTGGCGGGAGATCCGCGGATGGTGGTCACGGCGCCGGCCGGCACCCGCTCCGTGATCGCACTATTCCCGTGGGGCGACCGGGCGGACCTCACGCGGATCGCCGGGACCGATCGGTGGTTCGTCCGCTTCATCGTGCCGGCGGGCACCCCGGACGGCAGCTACGAAGTTCGCCTCGCGCTCATCGGGGAGCGTGGCCGCGTCTCCTGGAAGAGCGTCCAGTTCTCGGCGGCAGTGAAGGCGCCCGCGGGCACGGTGGAGACCAGCCGGGAGCGCGTGCCGGGCGGCTGGAAGATTGGCGTGAACGTGCGGGTAGGCGCCGGCGTGGCCCAGGCGTTCGTGGTGCTGGAAGGCACCGGCGCCGTCCAGCTCCGGCGCGTGGCCGGTCGGGAATACTACGGAGAGCTATTCGTGCCGCAGTCCGCGGCTCGGACCGGTGCGGTGCGCGTGGTGCTGCTGGACGCCGCCCACAACCGCAAAGTGATCGCGCTCCCGTCGCCGTCCGGGAAGTGAGGATCGGTCCGATGCGGTTGCTCACCTCGCTATGTCTTCTCCTGTTCACCCTGGGCTTCCCGTCGCCGGCTCCGGCAGCGACCCGGTTCACCCCGCATCCCAGCGGGGACCGCGTCCGGGCCATGGTGTGCGCCGGGGGTCGGCTCTGGTGCGCGACCGACGGCGGTGTGCGCGTCTACTCCGGCACGAAGCACGAGCGGTGGATCACCACGGCGGACGGCCTGCCCGGCGCGGAAATCACGGACCTGACGGTTCAGGGACCGAGCGTCCTCGCCGTCACCGGCGCCGGGGTCTACACGCTGCCGATGCAGGCCGGGGAGCCGGTGCGGCTCGCCTGCGCGATCCGCGGGGCTCGGGAGGGACAGACCGACGCACAGGGCCGGCTCTGGCTGGTCGGGCCGTTCATCGGCCTGGTGAACGCCGAGGAATGCACCCGCAAGCAAGCGGAGCACGCCCGGCAGCCGTCCCCCTCTCCAGCTGGTGGTCCCCGCGGGCTCCTCCGCCTCGCGGTCCAGGGGTCGCTGGTCTGGGCCGCGGGGCCTACCGGAATTGGGGCCTGGGACGGCTGCCGGGCGCGCTGGCTGCCGGACGGAGACGACGGGATGCCGCCTTCCGCCTGGATCTCGGCGCTCTTCGTGCATCGGGACCAGGTCTACGCCGGCACGCTGGAGGGACTGTGGCGGCACGAGGCCGGTGGCTGGCGGCCGGTCGGCGAGAGCGCGGGGCTCCATGACCTCCGGGCCGGGGCCTCGTTCCGCGGCGCGCTCTGGATAGCGGCGGGGGCCGACCTGTTCTCTTCCGACGATGGCCTGACTTTCCGCCGCCAGCTCCCTTACTCGGGTACGTACTGCCTCGCCACGCTCCCCGCCGACCCGGCCGGCACGCCGGAGCGCCTCTACCTGGGCACGAACGGCCAGGGGGTCGCCCGGCACGCGGGGGACCGCTGGGAGGCGCTGGACAGCGACGGCCCGCCCTCCGGGGTCATAACGGTGACCGGGAACGGCAAAGAGCTCTGGGCCGGCTCCTTCACCGGCAGGACAGCGGTGCTGCTGGCCGGCCGCTGGCGCGACGTCCCCGCCCCCGGACCGGCAGGCGAAGGTATCGCGCAACTGGTTAGCCTGAACGGGATAGTGTGGTGCCGCATGTCCAACGGCGCGCTGTGGCGCCGCGTCGCTGGCACGTGGCAGCGGGTGGACCGTCCCTGGGCCAGCACGCTGTGTGTCTCCGGCGGTAGGCTGTGCGTCGGCG
>JAJFMS010000435.1 GCA_020696885.1 Armatimonadota bacterium
TTGAGGTAGAGCCACGGCTTGTCGTGCATCCACCCCACGCAGGGGGCGCAGCAGAGGTAGTAAAGCCCGTTGTTCACCTCCACGCGGCGCGGCAGGTCTATGTGCCCCTTGAAGTTCGGCTGCACGGTGCACATCACCGTTTCCGTCTTCAGGTACTTCTCCGGCCACACGATCAGGCGGTCCTTGCAGCCGGCGCTGCACAGGTAATGCGGCTGGTCGTTCACCATCACGGAGACGGACTGTGCCGTCGGCGCGAAGGTCTTGTAGTCCACCGGGCAGAGCACCTTCTTCGGGAGCTTCGTTTCCTGCGCGAAGCCGGCGGCCACCGTTCCCAGCGCCAGCGCCAGCACCCCTATCGACCGGATCGTTTTCACCTGGAATCTCTCCTCCGGTAAGCGGGCACCGGCAGCCGAGCAGTGGTCATCGCTAATTCGAAACGGGGAAGCGCTGCCGGATATCGTCCAGTACCGCCTGGAGCTGCGCTCGCTGGTCGGCGTTCAGGTCCACCAGGGGCGCGCGCACCGGCCCGGCGCCCTCCGGGCCGAGCTGCCCCAGCAGGTTCACGGCCGCCTTCACGTAGGAGACGGCGAAGCCCTTACCCTGGTCTCGCACGCGGCAGATCGGCTCGATCACATGTGCGAGGATCTCCCGCTGGGTCTCCAGGTCGCCGCTCACCACCGCCTGGTGGAACTTCAGCGTTACGTGGGGCGCGAAGTTGGACAGGGCGGACGAGTAGCCGCGGCATCCCAGCGCGAAGAAGGAGGGGAAGGTCATTTCGGCGGTCGGCATCCCGTTCATGTACGCCAGCCGGTCCCCCACTTCCAGGTGGATCCGCGCGAACTGCTCCAGGTTGCCATGCCCGTCTTTGAACCCGATGACGTTCGGCACGTCGGCGAGGCGGGCGACGGTCCGCACACTATAGAGCGCGTTATCCCGGTGGTAGAGGATAATGCCGATCTCCGCCACTTCGGCGATCTCGCGCACGTGGCGGTAGAGGCCTTCCTGCTCCGGCTGAATCAGATACGGCGGCAAGAGCAGCAGGCCGTCCGCGCCGGCATCGCGCGCGGCCCGGGCGAACTGCTTCGCGATCGGCGTGCTGTAGCCGCAGCCCGCCAGGACCGGAAGCTCCGCTCCCGCCTCTTCCACCGCCACGGCTACCGCCGCCTGGAACTCGTCCAGCGCGAGGTTGAAGTACTCTCCGGTGCCGGCGCAGACGAACAGGGAGTGCACCCCCGTGCCCTTCATCCAGCGCACGTGGCGCCGAAAGGCTTCCAGGTTGAGCGAGCCGTCCGCGTGGAACGGGGTAACGGGGAAGCCGAAAACCCCGACCAGGGACTGTTTCAAATCTTCTAGCGATCGAGCCACTTGCTTCATCCTCGTATGGAAAGCATGGGAAAGCAGGGAGAGCATGGGAAAGCACGGAATCAGGGGCGAGGCCGGCGGAATTGCACCGTTAACCGGCGCGCGGTCCGGTGCGCCCGGATCTGCAGCCTCTATGCCTAGGTACGCCTAAGTGCGGCCTTCCGCCTGCTCTTTTTTCGGGGTCAGAAGTTCTTCATAACCTCTTCATAAACCGTTGGTAACCTTCAGGTAGTCAGGCGCTAGTAGTGAGGTTTCCGATGCAGACGTACTCGACTACCTTCATCCCCGCCCCCCTTCGCATCCCGGTGCTGGCAGATGACCAGGACCTGCTGCTGCGGGCTGCCCAGGATGACAGCGAGGCGTTCCAGAAATTGTTCGACCGGCACCGGGACGGCCTGCAGGGCTTCCTCTTCCGCAAGCTGCGCAGCTACGAAGATGCCGAGGACGCCGTAACCCTCACCTTCTGCAACGCCTGGCGCGCCCGGCACAGCTTCCGCGGCAACTCGTCCGGCAAGGCGTGGCTCTACCGCATCGCTACCCACGTGGCGCTGGACATGCTGCGCGCCCGCCGTCGCCGCCCCACCGAGCAGGAGTTGGACCTCCTCCAGCCGGACCTGATCCAGGCCTGCGAGGAGCAGGAAGAGCCGATCGATCCCGAAACGATCGTGCTGGGCGCGGAGCGCGTGGCCGGCACCCGCCTCGCCGTCTTCTCGGCGATGGAGCGGCTCCCCGCCGATGAGCGCAAGCTGCTCCACATGTTCTACTTCGACGGGTACGACTACGACCAGATCAGCTCCCTGCTGGGCATCTCCCGCAGCCAGGTCCGTGGCCGCCTGCACCGGATCCGCGGCCGGGTGCGGCGAGACCTGATCGACCGGCAGCGGTTCCAGCCGTTAGCCTGAAGCTACGGCGGATGAGTTCGGATGAAGGGGCCTCGCCAGCGGCGGGCCCTTTTTCCGTTGGTAGGACTGCTAGGGCGGCCGGCGTTGACGGGATGTTCGCCGATGAGGCAGAACAGAAGGCACCGTCGCCCTCGGGATTCGAATGACGCCCACCGTCGCTTCCAGCTCCCAACGCTCCCCCGCCTCCTGGCTTTACTGGTTCGGCCCGCCGGTTCTGCTAATGGGGTTCATTTTCTGGCTCGGCTCGGACCGGGGCTCCGCGTCCCACACCCATTCGCTGCTGGAGACCCTGCTCGCCCGCTGGTGGCCGCAGCTCCTGGCCCAGCTTCCAGCCGCAGCGCTGGAAACGACGAACGTCGTCATCCGGAAGTTGGGCCATTTTTCCGGATACGGCCTACTCTGCCTGCTGGATGCGAGGGCTCTGCGCGGTCCACGCGGAATACTTTCTCGACGGCTGCTCCTGCTGGCGTGGGCTGCCGCGGTGTGCTGGGCCACCGTGGATGAGATCCACCAGTCGTTTTCCGCCAGCCGCGGGGCCTCTGCCACCGACGTGCTGCTGGACAGCATGGGAGCGGCCTTCGGGCTGCTGGTCTATCACTTCTGGCTGCACCGCAAATCGCGATGACTGACACCTTATCGCTGGATGGAAGGCTCGCGCCGCTCGTGGAACGGGAGCTGCCTTACCAGGAAAAGCTGGCGTCCCGCGCCATCGTCCCGATGTTCGCGGCGCCGGACCCGCTTTCGGAGCAGGTCTCCCAGGCACTGCTGGGAATGTCCGTGCTCGAGACCGCGGGCCGGCGCGACTGGCGGAACATCCGCACCCCGGATGGCTACCAGGGCTGGGTGGCGGCGGCCGGGCTAGTGGACCCGCCGCGCGAGTGGGGCGGCCCCTGGGCGGAGGTAACGGATCTCTGGGCGAACCTGCGGGCACGCGCCGGCTCCAACCTGGCGCCGGTGACGCAGGCGGTGATCGGCACGCGCTTCCCGGTGGTGGGAGAGGTCGGAAAGTGGGCCGAGCTGGTGCTCCCGGACGGAAGCCACGTCTGGACCGAAGGCCATCGCGTACAGGTAGTCGGCGAGGCGCCCCTGCGACCCCTGGGCCCGCGAGCTGTCGCCGCCACCGCGCGCCGCTTCCTCGGCACCCCCTACCTGTGGGGCGGCTGCAGTCCCGTGGGTATCGACTGCTCCGGCTTCGTGCAGCTCGTGATGCGGCTCCACGGGATCCCGCTGCTGCGCGACGCCAGTATGCAGGCGGAGCAGGGCGTGCCGATCACGCAGCCCGACCTGGCCGACCTGGTGTTTTTCGGTCCGCTGGAGAGTCCGGGCAAGATCACGCACGTGGGGATGATGATGGACCGGCTCCGCTTCATCCACTCGGCGGGCAGTGACCAGGTCCGCATCAACCGCCTCACCGACGACCGGTACCAGCGGGAGTTCCGGTTCGGTCGGCGGGTGCTTCCGCGAAGATAGGAAGGGATCGTCCATGTTACTCGAGGGGAAGGTGGCGCTGGTTACCGGCGGCGGACGCGGCATCGGCGCCAGTATCTGCCGGGTCCTTGCGCGGCACGGAGCTTCCGTGGCGGTTAACTATTCCGCCAGCGCGGACAAGGCCGAGGCGGTGGTAGCGGAGATCACCGCGACGGGGGGCGCCGCCCGGGCGTTCCAGGCCGATGTCCGGCAGGCCGACGAGGTGGAGCGGATGGTCGCGGAGGTCCTGGCGCACTTTGGGCGGCTGGATGGCCTGGTGAACAACGCCATCGGCGGCAAGCAGAACGGTCCCCTGGCCGAGGCCTCCGCCGACGACTTCCGAACCGCCTTCGACTTCGGCTGCCAGGCGGTGATCAACACTACCACGGCCGTCCGCCCGGTCATGCGGGAGCAGGGCGGCGGGCGGATCGTCAACGTGGTCACGGAGCTCTGGAACATGGCGCCGGCCGGCTGGTCGGTGTATATGGCCGGCAAGGGGGCGATGGTCGGCGTCTCGCGCTCGCTGGCATGCGAGCTGGGACCGGAGGGGATAACGGTCAACATGGTGGCGCCTGGCTGGATGGTGACGGAGAAGGTCGACCCGGAGTCCGAAGGCTCACAGAAGTTCGCCCAGACGCTGCCGCTGCGCCACCACGGCAGCGCGGAAGAGATCGGCAACGCCTGCGTCTTCTTCATAAGCGAGCTGGCCGGGTACGTCACCGGCACTTACCTCCCGGTTACGGGCGGCCGCATCACCCAGATGGGCTCCTGATATGTACCTGCCGCCCGCCTTCCACGAGAAGGAGCCCGAGCCGCTCCACCGGTTGATCCGGGAGCACAGCTTCGGGATGCTCGTTAGCCAGGTCGAAGGATCGCCCATGGCTACGCACCTCCCGTTCCTGCTGCAGACCCACCCGGGAATGC
>JAJFMS010000436.1 GCA_020696885.1 Armatimonadota bacterium
GGCTTCAGAGGCGGCGGACAGCACCGCCGCCAGGTCTGCAAACCCGGAGGCCCGCCCGGCCAGGTAGAAATAGAGCCATCCGTGTCGCACCGGTCAGCTCCCCCCGAGATCGTGATCTTCTGCAGCTCGTTGGTGCCGATCTTCTCCCCCAGCACCGTCCCCCGCGCCAGGCTCAAGCTCGCCGCCAGCTTCACCGCCAGCATCCGCGCGCACTCCGGAAACAGCGCCGGCTCCAGCTTCTTGTTACTCCACGTCCGCATCGCACCCGTCGGCATAATCTCCCTCCGCCCCCGTCCTATCCAGTCCTACTCTTACTCGGCTCTCCGAACCGAGCCAGGCGCCCCCGTCCCACCCGCCCAACTCGGGCTCGTCGCGTTCGCACTTCACACTTCGAAGTTCGCACTTCTCAGAAGTGCTAATCCCGGCTCGCACTTCGCACTTCGAAGCTCGCACTTCCAAGCGAAGCCTTCCCCGCCGGCGTCATCCCCAGCAGCTCCCGTTTCTGCTCCTCCGTCACGCGGTTCGGGTCTTCCGGCGTCCCACCCCGGAACCCGCGCTCCCCGAGCTCCGCGAACGCCAGGCCCCGCACCGCCGCCACCACCGCTTCCCGCTGCTCCACCGGCACCGCCAGCAGCGCATCCGCCAGCGCTCCCCGGCATGCTGGCGCCAGGGTCAACCGGCCCCCTTCACCGAAGCTCAGCTCCGCGAAGACCTGCGTCAGGCCCCGCCGCTCCTCCGCGGCCCGCAGGGCGCCGTTCTCCTCTTCCACCGCTCGCAGCCGCCGCTGCAGCTCCGCGAACTGCTGCGCGTCCACCGCCTCTCGACCTTGCAACGTCTCTGGCATCTCTCTCCCTTCCTCGCTCACACTCCGGGTCTCGCTGCACCGGATCGCCGCCATCCCCCGGAAGAACGGCTTGTTCGTCAGCGCGCCGCCGAACAGCGTCGGACCGTGCGCCGCTCCGGTGCGCGGGTTCTTCCAATCCGGATGCCACTCCGGAGAGAAGAACCGGTACTCCCCCTCCCGCACCTTCCGCTGCCCGCCCGGCGTCAGCCGCACCTCCGCATACAGGGAGGGACCCTCATTCACCAGTCCCGTAATCCAGCCCGGCGCCGGCCCCGCCTCGTGGTCGTAGTCCAGCGGCAGGTCGCCCACTTCCCGCACGTTCCGCCGGAAGTTCGCCGCAAAGCTCGCCCGCAGCTCCGGCGTCACCCGGATCTCGCCGTACTGTGCGTGCTGCCACTCCCCGTCCCGGCACACCTCGATCCGCACCGCTCCTGCTGCGGCCTCCTCGAACCGCAGCCCGCCCAGGTCCGTTACGAATGCCAGCGTGCCCGGCTCCGCCACTCGTTCCCGAGCCTCCCGGGTCTCGTATCCGTCGCGTCCCATCCCGGCCCTCCTCGTACGCAAAACAGGCCGGCCACAATGGGCCAGCCTGCAACGTCTCTCTTGTCTCATCCACGCCGGAGCTTACTCCCGCTTCAACTCGTCGCCAGGGTCTCCCGCTGACGCTCGCTTCTCCCATTCCTCGGCGTCAACCATCCAGGTCGAGTACGACTCGAGCGCGCCAAGAGAATCCAGTTCCTCGAGCGTCAGCCGCTCGGCCATCTGTTGCCCATGAGCACGGAGGTAGTCAAGGGCCGCTTGATACTCCTCCGCGCTCACAAGCCGCTCCGCTTCCGCTAGATACGCTTCTTTGGTCAAAGAATGCTCGGTCATTCGCTTGCTCACCGCAGGCGTGGTCTGGGATCTCCTGCCGTCACGAACGACGCCCAGTGCACGATTTCTTGAGACAAACGCCTCCGGTCTTCCGGGGTCAACTCCGCCTTCAGCGCCTCGTAGTGCGCATCGCTGTAAGCAATGATCTGCCTGGCGTCCCCTTCGCCATACAGACGCTCCAGCGTTTCCATGTATTCCCGCACGGTCGGAAGAGAGCCGTCTGCCATCTTCTGCCGAATCTCCTGGTTCCTTCTCCGAAGGCGCTCCCACGGCGTGCGAACCGCTCCCCTCGCATGTCATCGCCAGCACTTGGGGGAACTCCGCTGGAATTTCTTCCCGGCCTCGCCAGCGCTATCCTGATTCTGCATCCGCGATCAGCGCCTCCAGCTCTTCCACGCTGATCTCCTCGAACCGGACCCCATGGTCCCCCGGGTAAGGGTCCCGATGCCGGTGTCGTCCCAGCCAGATCTCATCGGGAATGGCGTCAGGGAAGGCCTTGCACTTGCCGCGCTCTTCGGCAAAGGCCCGGGGCACCGTGCGATCCAGGTGCCGGCAGAGCGTGCAGACCTGGCTGTACACCGGCAGGTGGTAGTTCTTATCCAGGTCGTCGCCCAGTTCGGGGACTTCCTTTCCGTCGGCGGGCATCATTCACCTCACGCGTGTACTGCAAACCGAACTCCGCTGCCATCTGCACCCAGACCCGGTGCATTAGGTCCATGTCGCACTCTTCCAGCGTTCGCACGCCCGTCCGTATGTCCATCGCGTCCCGCAGCTCCAACTGGCGCAGGTAAGCGAGGAGGCGTCCTGCCATCCGGTGCCAGAACTCTGCGGACCAGCCGCCTTCCGGCGGGCGCATGATATAGCGCCACTCCTGACCCACCGCTCGGATCTCGACCAGGCCGTTCACACAGGCACTATGGATATCCCCGGGCGAGAACGACGTCCCCCGGGGATGGTTGTGCACCAGAATGTTCCCGGGAAAGTACTGGTCTCTCTCCTTCTGGACGAAGTTCAGCCTGTCGACCGTTCCGATCTTCCTGTAGAGGACCTTCCCCTCTGGCGAGAGTACCCGTCCATGCTCTACGCGGCGCTTGCTGTTCCTCCGCTCGAAGGCACGCACCTCTCGCAGGAACGCGGGAGTATACTCCTCAAAGGTGATCCACCCCTCCACCCGGTCGCGTAGGCCCAGCAGGGTCGCTGCCCGGAGGTGCTGGGGGTCTAGCAGGTTGGTGATCCCCAACTCCGTCAGGATGTCTTGCAGCTCGCCCGGGTCCTCGGTTGCTCGCGCCTGCAGTACCAGGACGCGTTTCCACTGCGGCACCCGATCCCACCAGGGCGCCCAGTCCAGAACCGTGCGAACCTCGCCCGTCTCCTGATGCTGCACCCGGCGCACCACCACGTGCCGCCCCTCCGGCGTCGCCGGGATCCGGTACTGCGCGTGCCGCTCCGGGTGCGTGTGGAAGTGGCCGTGCTTCCGCACCAACTCCGCGTCCGGCTCCTCGAAGTCCGCCTCTTCCACCTCGTGAGCCGCGAGGTACACCATCACCCGCCGGCAGTTGATGTGTGAAGGAAGCCGCCACCGCGCATACTCTGGGCTGCCCACCCGCAGCACCTTGCCATCCACCGCGGCGCACAGTGGGCACGTGCCCCCGTCCAGCGCCTCGCTGATCCGCGCCCAGGGAAACTCTCCCGCGTCGTTCGCCGCACTCTTCCCCTCGTTGAACCCCTCCGCCGTCACCACCGCCGCTGTCGCCTGCACCGAACGCTCCAGGCCCGCCGGAAGAGAAGTCGCCATGCGCTCACCCCAGAAACCGCAAAGGGCTCACCCATCGAGGGTGAGCCCTGAAAAGAGCACCGCTATCCTGTTCGCCACCGTCGGGCCGCCACAGCGCCCGCTATTCCTACTCCGGCGCCCCGCACGCTAGCCGGCGCACTACGCCTCGCTAGCCGGCCCCTCCTCCTTCGGCGGGATTGTCCGCGCTACACCTTCCCGCTCCGCGCGCTTCCACTCGGCGATGGTCTCTGCTGCCTTCTCCGGCGTCATGATCATCCACGCTTCGACCACTTCCACAAAGCGCTCGTTGTATGCCAGCGCTTCCGGGTCGACTTCCTCGTCTTTGCGCTCTTCCATCTACTCCTCCATGATCTCGGCCAGCATGCGACGGCGACCGTCTGGACCGGTCCACGCCTGGTGGACCTTGAGCTTCTGGTCTCGCGGCAGCAGCAACTCCCGCTCCGCCTTCTGTTTGTACGACAGCTTCTCGATCGGCGCCGCGTGCATGCCCTTCCGCACGATTACCTGCGCCACCACCGTCTCGCCTGCGTCGAAGTGCGTCGCCACCCCGCCCCGCGCCGTGGCCTGGAACCCGCTGATCGGCAGCGTCGCGCCGGCCAGGTTCCCTCGATCAACCGCATCCAGCAGCGCCTCTCCGCGCATCACCCGGAATACCAGCACGTCCCGGTCCAGGGGCGCCTTGGCAATCGCGGTATCCAGCTCTTTAACGTGAGCGATCTTCCCCGGATCGTCCCCCCGCCGCAGCGCCGCCTGGATCTGGTCGCAGGTCTCCGAGTGGGTCCACGCTTTCACGGCGCCCTGCTCTTCCGGCGTGAGCGACTTCAAGAACTTCCCTTCCGCCCGCTCCACGTACCAGTTGGCGGCACGAGCCAGCTTCTCCCGGTCGACGTTCAGCCCTTCGGTCTCCGGACAACCGTCGTCGAAGTCGTAGGAGACTCCCCCGCCACCTTGTCCACCGTGCCGGCCGTGCGCGCGCTGATCGTGCTTGCCCCGCTGGTGGAACGTCAGGTCCTCATCCAGCACCGCGCTGCCGTTCAGCAGCGCCAGCACCTCTGCCGCGGCCTGGTTCCACTCCTCTCGCGCCGCCCGGGAGAGCGCCTCCACCGCGGTCGCCCCCGCCTCACTGAAGATCTGCTCG
>JAJFMS010000437.1 GCA_020696885.1 Armatimonadota bacterium
GTGGACCGTTCGATCCCAGCAGCCGTCTTATTAGAACCGTAAGCCAACGGACCAACCAGCCACCGAGGTAGGAGTTATGCCAGACGAGACCCGCCCGCATTCGCCTCTCCCCGCGCGCGGGGAGGAGGTAACCCTCTCCAACGAAGAGATCCTGCGCTACGGCCGCCACCTGATCATGCCGGAAGTCGGGATGGAGGGTCAGCGGCGCCTCAAGTCCGCCCGCGTCCTGCTCATCGGCACCGGCGGCCTCGGCGCGCCGCTCGGGATGTACCTGGCCGCGGCCGGCGTCGGCACCCTGGGCCTCGTCGACTTCGACGTCGTGGACTACAGCAACCTCCAGCGCCAGATCATCCACGGCACCAGCGACGTCGGCCGCCCGAAGCTCCATTCGGCGCACGACCGGATCAAAGAGATCAACCCGTACACCAACGTGGAGCTCCACGACGGGATGTTCATGGCGGACAAGGCGCTGGACATCGTCCGCGAGTACGACATCGTGATCGACGGGACGGACAACTTCCCCACCCGTTACCTGGTCAACGACGCCTGCGTGCTCCTGAACAAGCCGAACGTCTACGGCAGCATCTTCCGCTTCGAAGGCCAGGCCTCCCTGTTCTGGGCCGAGAAGGGTCCCTGCTACCGGTGCCTCTATCCGGAGCCGCCGCCTCCCGGCATGGTCCCGAGCTGCGCCGAGGGCGGCGTGCTGGGCGTGCTGCCCGGCATCATCGGCTGCCTCCAGGCAAACGAGGCGCTCAAGCTGATCATGGGCATCGGCGATCCGCTCATCGGGCGCCTGTTGCTGTTCGACGCGCTCAAGATGAAGTTCCGCGAGCTGAAGCTGCGCAAGGACAAAGACTGCCCCCTCTGCGGCGACAACCCCACCATCCACGAGCTGCAGGACTACGAAGCGCTCTGCGGCATCGGCATGGGCCAGGAGTCCGCCGGCACCGTGGCCGAGGAAGGGGACATCGAGCCGAAGGACCTGGCCGGACGCCTGAACAACGGCAACCGCCCGTTCCTGCTGGACGTCCGCAACCCCGAAGAGTGGGCAATCACCCGCCTCGAAGGCGCCACGCTGATCCCGCTGCCGGAACTGGCCTCCCGCTACGTGGAGCTCCCCGGCAACGAGGAGATCGTCGTCTACTGCCGCTCCGGCCAGCGCAGCGCCAAGGCAGTGGAGTTCCTCCGCTCCAAGGGCTTCCGCCAGGTCCGCAACCTCCCCGGCGGCACCCTCCGCTGGTCGGACGAGATCGACCCCAAGATGCCGAAGTACTGATCGGTTACTGATAACTCGCGCCTCCGATCCACGGCCCCTCTCTATCCCGCAGGGATGGCGAGTGCCCTCTGGGCGGAGTGCCCGAAGGGCGGGGAGGGGTCTCCAAGCCCTCAGCCAAGCATCACCAGCCCTCCGCTCCACGGCCCCTCTCCATCAAAGATGGGGAGGGGTGCCCGAAGGGCGGGGTGGGGCCGGGGTGGGGTCAGGAGACGCACCCATGTCCCAGACCGCCGCGTTCCGCAACAGTAAGCGCAGGGGCATGACTACCGTTTCCGCAGGTGGGGGCGCCCCCACGGCCCTCCTCTGGCTCCTCGCTTACGCCGCAGCCCTGGGAGCCTACGCCGCCTGGTTCCTGGCGCCGCTCTGGCTCTCCCTCCCGCTCTGCTGGGTAGTGCCGCCGCTGGTCTACTACCTCTTCACGCCGCTGGGAAGCCGCCTCCACCTCTGGCGCTACCTCTCCGGCTACCTGGTGCTCTACCGTAGCGGCGGCGCCTATGCCCTCCACCTCGGCACTTCCTATGACGCGCTCTGGCGGCTGCGGCCCTGCCGGCGCCCCGGCGAGCGGCTGTTCACCACCATGCACCGGGAGCTCTACCAGGGTCTCCACCACTTCTGCGAGCTGGTCCGGCAGGGAGAGCTCCCTGGGGACGCGGTGATCACCGCCGGCTCCTACTTCCTCACGCCCAAGCAGATGGCGCGCTATGGCTTCAAGGAAACTCCCGTCTCCGGAGCGAAACGGTTAACCTTCCTCTTCGGCTATCCGGAAGTGCTCCTGCAGCAGCTCCTCATCACCGGCCGCCTCCGGTTCTATAACCCGCTGGCTGTCCGCTGCTACCAGAGCACCGCCGCCGAGGTGGCGCAGCGCAGCAGCTACTTCGCCCGGCTCGCGGCACGCTCGGGCGCGGAGCCAATAACGGAGTAAACCCAAAACCGTGAAGTCGCTCCTACTCGCCATCACCACCGGCATCCTGCTGGCCCTCAGCCTACCGCCGCACGATTACGAGTGGCTGGCCTGGGTGGCGCTCGTGCCGTTGTTCCTCGGCGCCCGGAAGCAGCGGCTCCTGGAAGCGGTGGGCCTCGGCATGATCTCGGGCATCACGGCGGGCGCCGTGCTCATCACGTGGACGCAAGGCACCCACGGCCTGGAGTACGCCACCTTCCCGTTCCTGCTGCTGGCCCTGATGCTCGGCGTGATGGCCCCCGCAGCCATGACAGCACGAGAGTCGCTCGCAGGGTCGGCGGCCCAACCGGGGCAGGGTAGGGGCGTGGGGAGCGGGCCGTCAAGCTCGCACCGGTTACCGTTACCCCCATACTCCACTACTCCATTACTCCACCACTCCCTTGCATCCCCCTGGTTCTGGTGCGCCCTGGTGGCCGCCTGCGGCATCGTGGTCGAGTGGCTGACCACCTTCGCCCCGATTCCGCTCCACCTGGCCCTCACTCAGCACGCCGCGCTGCCCCTGATCCAGATCGCGTCGATCACCGGCATCTGGGGCGTCTCGTTCCTGATCTGGCTCACCAACGCGGCCGTGGTGGATGCCCTCCTCTCCCGCAGCGTAACCACACCCGGCCTCCGGCTGGCCGCGGCCGGGATCGCCCTGGCCTTCCTCGCGCCGGCACTGCTCCCGGCTGGGCGCTCGCCGGCTACCGTGCGCGCGGCGGCGATCCAGGACTACGGCGGCGTCGAGGGCGCCACCTACGCGCGGAACGGGGAGACGCCCGCGGAAGGGGGAGACCGCGAAGAGCTTACCCGCCGTGCCGTCGGCGACGGCGCCCGGCTCATCGTCTGGCCGGAGCTGGGGCTCGGAGCGTCGTTCAACCCCACGTCCCCGGACGACGAGACCACCAGCCTGGCCCGGGAGCTGCAGGCGCACCTGGTGGTCGGCTACTCGGAGACCGGCGTCCCGAAGGGGTTCAACTGCGCCGCCATCATCGACTCTCAAGGCCGGGTTCGCGGCGTGCACCGGAAGAACTACCCGTTCCTGGGCGAGCGGAAGGACACCCAGCCCGGCCGCCTGGCCCAGGCGTACGACACCGATCTCGGCCGCCTCGGCATCGCCATCTGCTTCGACACCTGCTACGCCGAGCTGCCGCGGCGCCTGGTGCGCGACGGTGCGCGCCTGATCGCCATGCCCAACTACGACCCGGTCACCCCGCGCGGCCTGGTGCACGACCTCCACGGGGCGGTGCTTCCGTTCCGCGCCATCGAGAACCGCGTGCCGATCATCCGCGCCGACAGCAACGGCTCTTCGCAGATCATCGACCCGGACGGTAAGGTCCTGGGCGAGGCGCCGCTGTTCCGCCCCGCGCTTGTCGTCCACGACGTCCGGTTGGGAACCGGAGAGGGCACCTTCTTCACGCGAGCCGGAGACTGGCTGGTCTATGGCTGTATGGCCCTGCTGGCCGTGTTTGGGGTGCTCGGTAGCCGGCAACGGGCCACATCACCCCACCCGCAGCCGGCGGACCCGCAGCACCGCGATCTGGAAGGACCAGGCAGTGAGTAGCAGGGATAGCAGGGACGTCAGCACCCAGCGGTAGTGCGGATCGGTCAGCACGATCGGGGTGCCCGGACCGGCGCCCCGATTGCTCATCAGCTCGCCGATGACCATTACCGGATGCAGCGCCACCAGCAGGGAGCCTTCCAGGAGCAGCGCGGTCATCCCCGGCAGGTACAGGAAAGCCAGTATCCCGCACCAGCACAACCCGCCGGTGAGCAGCCACCAGGCGCGGGTCGCCGGCTCGGTGGTCCGGCGACGGCGAGCCGCGTGAAGAATGGCCGCCAGGGCGATCCCCGGGACGAAGCTGATGACGATGCAGGCCGCCAGCATCAACGCGATCCCGAGCTCGAAATTCACGGCGGAGTAGGAGTAGACCTCCCGCAGCAGCGTCATGAGCAGCGGGAAACCGATGAGGCTGAACCCCACGATGGCGTAACAGGCAGCGCTGGCGGACTGGGTCCGCGGCGCCACGGAAGACGCTGCCAACCCCAGCGCCGCCGCCGCGAGCACGGCCGTGACGAGCACGCACACGCACGCGCCGATCTCGTAGGGCGCCACACCGCCCAGGAATAGCGAGAGCGACAGCACCGGAACGGAGGCCAGCACCAGCACCATCCCCAACCCTGCGCCGCTCATGAGCTTCCCGGAGCAGATCTGAAACGGGGTCTGCCGCGTAAGCAGCAGGAGCTCCAGCATGTCCCTTTCCCGCTCCAGCGTGATGGCGCCACACGTGAATGCCGGCACCACCAGCGGCAGCAGGATCGCCTGCCCGATGCACCCCCACATCCAGAGGCCGCGGCCCACCTCCGCCGCCCGCTGGTTAACGGCCCCCGGCGACGGTCCGCTCGCCGCGGCGAAGTGGTAGACCACCAGC
>JAJFMS010000438.1 GCA_020696885.1 Armatimonadota bacterium
AGACCTGGGTATTCGCAATCAACGCCGCCCGCCACGCCTCCGACCTGGATCCCTACCTGACGCTGTTCGACCCCCGGGGCCGCAGCATCGACTTCGCCATGGAGGGCTTCGGCCGGGATCCGCGGCTGGTACACACCTTTCGCACGCCCGGCCGCTACACCATCGAGGTGCGGGACACCCTCTACCGGGGCGGAGCGGGTTATACCTACCGGCTGAGCCTCGGCAAGCTCCCGGTCGTCACCCGCTGGAGCCCGATGGGCGGCCAGCGCGGACAGACGGTGAACGTCTCCCTTACCGGCATCAACCTGGCGAATGCGGGCGCGCTGCGGGTGAAGCTCCCGGATGACGCAGCGCGCAAGACGGTGCGGGTGGTTCCTACTACGCCGCTCGGGCCGGCTAACTCGATCGATCTGTACGTCGATGAGAGCCCGGAGACACCGGAGAACGAGCCGAACAACGATGCGAAGACCGCTAACCGGCTGTACGCGGTACCAACCCGCGCCGGGGGTTGGATCGACGCGCAGCGGGATCGTGATGTCTATGGGTTGACCCTGCGGGAAAAGCAGGTGGTGGTTATCGAGGTCCTGGCTCGCCGGCTCGGCTCCCGGCTGGACGGCGTGCTCCGCATCGTGGACGCCGGCGGCAAGGAGCTGGCGAGCAATGACGACGCAGTCGGAAAGGACCCCCGCCTCAGCTTCACGGCGCCCGCCGCCGGGGAATACTTCCTGGAAGTGCGGAGCCTCAGCGGCCGGGGAGGAGATGACTACTTCTACCGGCTGCACGTGACCGATCCGGCTCCTCCGGACTTTGCGCTTACCGTGACCCCGGATAATCCCACCGCTCCGGCCGGCGCAGCCGCCATCCTCACCGTCACCGCGCAGCGCTCCGGTTATACCGGCGACATCGTGCTCCGTGCCGAGGGGCTGCCGGCCGGCGTCTCCGCCTCCGCGGCGACCATCCGCGCCGGCCAGAACAGCGCAGCCCTCACGCTTGCGTCGCCAGCGGGCACCATACCGGCCCACAGTGCCGTGCGGATCCTCGGTACCGCCACGATCGAAGGGAAAACCATCGAACACGCTGCCCGCGGGCAGGAGAGCTACCAGCCACCGCTGGCCACCCCGCAGCAACTACAGGTGCGCGAGACGTCTCTGCTGCTGGCCGCCGCTGCGGCCCCGCCGCCGTACACCCTCACCGTTACGCCCGCCGCCGAAGTAAAGGCCGGAGCGAACCTCGAGCTGGTGGTGAAGGCTGTCCGGAGCGACAAATACAAAGAACCGATCGTGGTGACCGTGGCTGGCCTGCCGCCGAATGCTACCGCCAGCGCCCTTACGATCAACGGAGACAAGACGGAAGGCAAGATCACCATCACCACCAAGAACAATACGCCGGTGGGAGCAGCCAGCCTCGCCGTGCAGGGCGCCGCCAAGAACGTGCTGGTCGCAACCCCCGCCTTTAGCATCAACGTGCTGCCCGCCAAGTAAGGCCCCGGTCTCTGCCGGCAAAACACCCCGGCAACGGCAGCCGAGGGCAGGCGGGGAAAGGGTAGCCGCATGTGGGGCGTTCAGTTGGGCAGGTCGTTTACGGCCTGCTGGGCGTCGGCCCTCGCTCCAAGTCGTAGGCTGGTCGCGGGTCAGCAAGGTCACCGGGGCGGTAGCATCCACTCGTTACCCACCGAACACCCAACACCCAACGGACCTACCGCGGCAGGAAACCCGGTTCCCGGGCCGGAAATCTCCACCCGCAGGCTGCCAGGATGGCGCTGTCAGGCGGTGGGGATGGGTGATGAGAGCTGCAGTCTATCGAGGAGCCGACCAGGTTCGGGTGGAGGAGCTCCCGGTGCCGGAGATCGGGCCGGGGGAGCTGCTGGTGCAGGTGCACACCTGTGGAGTGTGCGGCACCGATCTCAAGAAGATCCACTACGGCCTGGTGGAGGCGCCGCGCGTCTTCGGGCATGAGATCGCGGGCACGGTGGCGGCGGTATCCTCCGGCGAGCGGGAGTGGGAGCCCGGCCAGCGAGTGATCGTGCAGCACCACGTGCCCTGCGGGGACTGCTTCTACTGCCGGCGCCGGTTGTATGCAAGCTGCCCGGTTTACAAGCAGACCGGCGTCACCGCCGGGTTTGAACCGGCCGGCGGCGGTTTCGCGGAGTTCGTGCGCGTGCTCCGGTTCGCGCGCCGCGGCGTGGTGAGCATCCCGGACGAGGTCTCCTTCGAGGAAGCCAGCTTCCTGGAGCCGCTGAACACGGTGCTCAAAGGGGTGCGCACGGCGCACGCCGAGGCGGGCGAGACCGCCCTGGTCATCGGCCAGGGCCCGATCGGACTCCTCTTCACCCAGGCGCTCCGCGCCCGGGAGGTGGAGGTGATCGCCACGGACCTCCACCCGGCACGCCGCGCCGTCTCCGAGCGCTTCGGCGCATTGGCAGTCGATCCGGCTGCGACCGACGTAGCGGAGATCTGCCGCGCGCGAACTGGGGGGCGCGGTGCGGACCTGGCCGTGGTGGCCGTCGCCAGCACGGCGGTGATCCCGGAAGCGCTGGCAGCGGTCCGCCCCGCCGGCCGCGTGCTGCTCTTCGCCCAGACACGCCTGGGGGAGCCGATGACGGTGGACGCGGGCCAGGTGTGCATGCAAGAGAAGGCGCTCCTCGGCTCCTACAGCGCGGATATCGACCTCCAGCCGCTGGCCGCCGAGCTACTCTTCAGCCGGCAGGTGCAGGTGGCGCCGCTCATCAGCCACCGCTTCCCCCTGGAGCAGATCGGGGACGCGCTCCGCGTGGCCTCGAACCCCGGGCCGGACTCGCTGAAGGTCGTGGTGCAGCCGTGATGCGCGCGGTGGTCCTGTATGGTAAGGAAGACGCCCGCCTGGAGGAGGTGCCGATCCCCGAGCCGGCGGCCGGCGAGGTGCGGGTCCGGATCCGGGCCGCGCTCACCTGCGGCACCGATCTGAAGGTCTTCCGCCGCGGCTACCACGCGAAGATGATCGTGCCGCCCGCCATCTTCGGCCACGAGCTGGCCGGAGAGATCGACGCCCTGGGCGCAGGCGTCACCGGGTGGCAGGTGGGTGACCGCGTGGTGGCCGCCAACTCCGCCCCCTGCGGCGACTGCTTCTTCTGCGGCTGCAACCGCGAGGAGCTGTGCGAGGATCTTCTGTTCCTGAACGGCGCCTACGCCGAGTACGTGGTGGTACCGGAGCGGATCGTGCGCAAGAACCTGCTCCGCCTGCCGGACGGGCTCTCCTTCGAGGCCGCCGCGCTCACGGAGCCGCTGGCGTGCGCGGTTCATGGCTTGGAAGAGACCGGCGTTCGGCCCGGCGAAACGGTCGTGGTGCTGGGCGCGGGACCGCTGGGCCTGCTGCTGGTGCGCTGTGCCGTGCTGGCGGGAGCGCGGGTGCTGGTGGCCGGCC
The DNA here is from genome assembly GCA_020696885.1 of Armatimonadota bacterium. The sequence continues at coordinate 3,400 of JAJFMS010000438.1, forward strand.
GCCGCGAGGCCCGACTGCGGGCGGCAACCGCCCTGGGAGCCGCTGTCGTGCTGGACGCCGCCGCCTCGCCGACAGACTGGGTGCACGCCCACACAGGCGGCCGCGGCGCGGACCGGGTGATCGAAGCGGTGGGACAGCCCGAAGCCTGGGAAACGGCGATCTCCCTGGTCCGCAAGGGCGGCACCGTCAACCTGTTCGGCGGCTGCCCCGCCGGCACGTCCATCACCGTGGACACCAGCCGGCTTCACTACGACGCGCTCACCCTCCTCGGCACCTTCCACCACACCCCGGCCACCATCCGGGAAGCGCTCCGCCTCCTGGCCGCCGGTGCGATCCCCGCGGGCGAGCTGATCCAGGAACGGCTGGGCCTGGACGGGCTCCCCGCGCGGCTGCCGGAGCTGGCACGCGGCGGCGGCCCACTCAAAGTAGTCGTCACGCCCTAGCCAGCGGACCTTCGCAATCGCCAATCAGTTTGCGAGGCGTGGGCTTGGCCCTACGCCTTGCCCTCGACGACTCGCTCGATCACGCCGGACGCGCTAACGAACACCAGTCCCACCTGCCGCTGGCCCCAGCCGTGCCAAACGTGTCGCCGCCAGCGTCCCGTGGCGCGGGGAGGCACGGTCTCCACTCACGGCTTCTCGTAGATAGGCCCCAGGATTGTCAACCAGCACGGAGAACCCGGCAAACCGCGCCACCGTGGCTCAAGCCCAGCGACTTTGTTCTGCGTGATCGTGATCAAGTCTGGCGCTGCACCTGGCTACCCAAAGTACTCCTCAACCCAGGTGAGGTCTTGACGCAGGAAACGCTCCAGGGCGTCCGGAGCAAAGACGATGCGGAAACCCAGATAGGCAGACCCATCCCAAACGTACTCGTCGGGGTAGAACCAATCCCAGCGCTTGGTAATCTCCCAACGGTCCCCGATCGGGTGCGGTTGTTCCACAAAGCGCGGCGGGCTCTCGTGGTAGTGGCACACGAGACGCTGCTCCGGTACCGCTTCCAGCACCGCCTGCATCCCCTCGTCGGAAGCACTTACCTCCGTGATTCGGGCCACCGAGAACCGACCGCCTTCAATGTAGACACACAGGCGGCCGACGTACGGCTGGAGCTCTTCGAGTCGTTTGTCCAGGTTCATTGCTTCCGCTCCCAGGAGGATGTTGATGCTCATACCACGGTTCCTTGAGGCAGCGGCACGTGACGCCGAGCTGAAACCACACCGGCCCGACGTGCGTCTCGTAACATTCATCCCCG
>JAJFMS010000439.1 GCA_020696885.1 Armatimonadota bacterium
CCCGCACCGGTGACAGCGCCCACTCGATCATCCCGGTGGGCCGCCCGCAGTTGCTGCAGAAGGCGTCTTCCACGAGCAGCGGTGCGCCGCAACCGGCGCACACAGCGCCGCTCGCGGGCGTGGTTATGGGGGGTCCTGGGTCGATCGACATCCGGTTAGGCGGCGGGTCAGCGGTCGAGAGAAACGAAGCCGGTATTCGCGGGCGGCAGCTTGCGTGCGATCAGTGTAACGAACGGCTGCGGGTGGTTGGTGGTAACGTTCCACTGCCAGAGGTTCGCGGCCTCGAGCGGCTGCCAGCCCCGGAAGCGCAGCAACAGCTCGTTCAGGGTGGTGAACCAGACCGTGCCGGAGACTTCCGGCTCATCCGGCTCCCGGGCGAAGAGGCTCAACCCGAGCACCCCGCGCGGCTTCACCAGGTCCATCAGCCGCCCCAGGCAGTCCGAGGCGTCCGCGCCCAGGAATTGGATCGAGTTGACGGCGATCACCAGGTCGTACGGCTCCTGCGGCTGCTCAACGAAGCTGCGGAGATCCTGCTCCACCACCCGGCCGGTCCCGAGCTCTGCAGTGAGCCGGCGAGCCTTCTCAGCACCATGCGGGGTGAACTCGACCCCGGTGGCGTCGTAGCCCAGCCCCAGGAGGTACCGGAGGTCCTGGCCTTCACCGCAGCCGGCATCCAGCGCGGTCGCCCCCGGCGCGAAGGCGTGGTAGCGAATCGCACGGCGAGCCACCGGCCCCGGCTCGCGGCCGTAGTAATACTCCTCGCCGGCGTAGATGCTGCTCCAGCGGTGTAGCTCCCGGTCTACGGGACGGCGGGGATCGGTGGGGGAGGGTTCTCGGTTCAAGTGGGCTCCAGGGGTGCGGGGAGGTTCCCGAAGGGGCCATCGGGGACTGAGTAAGAGTAAGAGTAAGTAAGAGTAAGATTCCGGGTCGAGACCGGTGCGGCCGATCTCTTACCCGTTCCGAACACCGAACACCGAACACCGAACACGGGTCACCCCGTCAACTCGCCGAGTAGGTCTGGGTCCTGCGTAGCAGCCTGGATGACGCGTCGGTAGCGGAGGCGCCCGCAGCGATCGCTCCAGGCGCGAATCCGGGTGCGGAGGGTCTCTGCTGTGTCGTCGTCGGCGCCTCGCAGCATCGCCAGCCCGGCGAGCATCTCCGCGGCGCCGCCGGCCTCGTGGCGCATCTCCCAGAGCAGGTTGCCCAACTGCCCTCGCACCCGCCCTTCCTCGATTCGGTCTCCGAGCTCGACCCAGAGCGCCAGGGCCTCGCGCACCAGCTCCTCGGCGCGGGCCATTTCGCCCAGAAGCTGCTCGACCTCCGCCATCCGCCCCAGCGTAGTTGCCGCCCGCCGAGGTTCGTTCAGCTCGCGGAAGTGGCGGAGCGCTTCGCCATGCCAGCGGCGGGCGTCCAGCAGATCGCACGAGCCCTGGTACATCTCGCCAAGCTCCGCGGTGATCTCCGCCTGCCAGGGCTGGTCGCCCAACTCCGCGGCGATCTCGAGAATCCGGCGATAGCGGGGGAAGGCGCCGCTGGGGTTTCCCTGCGCGCGGCGGATGAGCGCCTCCTCGTAGAGGCGCGCGGCTTCGATCCGTCGGTCCTGGGTGTTCGGCATAGGCATCTGCGTCGTTCTCTGGCTCGCCCGGGATGTCCTTGGTAAGGACGATCCTGCCGGAAGTAGCAGTCGTGCGGACGGTGCTTAACCGGCCGGAAATCCGCGTGGATTACGGCTCAAAAACGGTCTTGCGCGGCCCGCAGGGTTCTGCTACTATGTGCAGGCGCCGGGGGGCGTGAGCTCAGTTGGTTAGAGCGCCGGCCTGTCACGCCGGAGGCCGAGGGTTCAAGTCCCTTACGCCCCGTACAGATGGCTAACACGAGGGGCGGCCAGGTTTTCCTGGCCGCTCTTTTTGGTTCTGGCCAGCCCACTTTAGAGTGCCGGCAGGGTCCTGGGGTCTCGCCGATGAATTTCGGAATCGTGTCGGCGCTGCTCCCTCCAGGATTGCCCTCCGCTCCGCGGCTCCCGGGTCGTCCGGACCCGTACGGCTCCCAGTACTCGAATGGGACGCCCACGCACGCCAACCGCCGGCATCCCCGGCCCCTCCCCCCACGCCGTAAGCCCGGTCCGGTCCTGGAATGGCTGCTGCTCTCCGTAGTGCTGGTGATCGCGGCCGTCGTACGGCTGCGCTGGTGGGACTTCCACCTCGACGACGCCTACATCACCTATTCCTACGCTCGCGCGCTGGCGGCAGGGGAGGGGTTCTCGTTCAATGGCGCGCATGTGCTGGGCACCACCTCGCCGCTGTACGCGCTGGCGCTCGTGCCGCCGCTCTGGCTAGGGATCCCCATAACCACCGCCGCGAAGGGAATCGGGCTGCTGGGGTCACTGGCCGGCTGTGCGCTGCTGTATGGTCTGGTGCGAAGTTCCGTGGGACTGGTCGGCGCACTGCTGGCTGCGGCGCTGCTCGCGCTGAACGGGGTCCACGCCTCCATGTCGATGAGCGGAATGGAGACCGGGCTCTACACGTCCGTCTGCCTGGCCGCTCTCCTCGCGCAGCGCGCGAAGCGAGAGCAGCTCGCCGCCGCGCTTGCGGCGGTTAGCTGCCTGCTGCGGCCGGACGGTCTGCTGCTGGCGCTGGTGCTGGGGTTGGTACACCTGCAGGAAGGCCGGAAGCTGCGGGTGCGACCCCTCGTCTGGTTCGCGGCTCCGCTGCTGGCCTGGCTCGTCTTCGCCACCCTTGCGTTCGGCACGCCGGTCCCGGCCAGCCTCACTGCGAAGCTGGCCTATCACGACTACGGCGCCTTCACGCTCAGCGCGGCCCTCAGCGCGCTGGGTGCGCGGTTGTGGCCAATGCTGGCCGGGGCGGCCGCGCTGGGGCTCCTGGCGGTCTACGGTCGAGCCCGGCCCCTGCTCCCCCTCATGGCCTGGACCGGGCTCTACCTCCTGGCATTCACCCGGGCGCCTAACTTTAGCTGGTACTACGCCCCCGCGCTGCCTGGCCTCATGGCCCTCGCGGTGGCGGGACTTCTGGAGCTGACCGGCCATGCTTCCTCACGGCCGGCGCTGCTGGCCCGGCCGCTGGTCCGGGCGGCGCTCGCCGCACTGTGCCTGGCGGCGCTTCTGTTCGTAGCCGCGCTCGATCTCCAGGACCAGCGGAGGTTCGTGGAGCGCACGCACGGGCCGGACGTTACCGGCACCTACCGCGCGCTCGGCGAGTGGCTTGCCGCCAATACCCCGGAGGGCGCGCGGGTGGCCACGCCGGAGGTGGGCTACATCGCCTTCTACAGCCGGCGGCCGATCCTGGACCTGGCCGGGCTATGCTCGCCGCAGGTGGTTCCGTATCTCCGGAGCCGCGACTATCCGGCGATCGTGCGAGACTACCAGCCCGACTTCGTGGCGCTAACCCTGGAGGGGCGGCGCCCGATCCACAACGCCATCACCGCCTCGCCCTGGTTCCAGCAGCACTACGGGGAGCGAGTCCGATTTCCCTATCGCGGCAGCGCCTATGCGGTGTGGAGTCGGCGCAATCAAAGGGAAGTAATGGAGTAGGGGAGTGTTGGAGTGCTCGGCACCGTTTCCCGAGCACTTCACCGATCCGTGCCCACCTCTATGATCCGCCAGCGGATGATTCCGGGCGAAGGCCGGTTCGGCCGAGTTCTCATACTGGCCGAACCCCGAACACCTACTCCTGTTCCTCCTCCTCCTCATCGGAGAGGGCTCGGAGGAGGTCCGGAATGGAGACCGGCTTGTGGAACATCTCGGCCACATGTTCGATCTCGGCGCGGTGACGGGTTTGCGACGAGATGTGACCGCTGACCAGGATGGCGCGGACGCGGGGGCAGTCTTCGCGGATGCGGCGGATGGTGGTCACCCCGTCGATTCCCGGCAGACGGAAGTCCGTCACGAGGACGTTCGGGTCGAAGACGGAGGCGATTTCGACCGCGGATTCGCCCTCCCAGGTGGAGACGACCGCATACCCCTGCTCGGTCAGGATCTCAGAAAGGGCACTGAGAAGATCGAGTTCGTCATCGACCAACAAGAGCCGGGTCGGCCCGTGCGAAAGGTTGTGTGAGCCTGATTGCTGTCCCACGGTGAGGAAGTACCCGGAACCCCACGGCGGGAAACGCCCGGACGCCATTCACTGCGACTCTGTCACAGAAGCGCCAGCACCGACATCCGGAGTTGGATGCGGGTTTCCGCGGTTACCCGCACCCGATGTGCAATCGCCAGGCCGAGCACCCAGATAATCCCCTCCTCGTCGCTCAACACCGGCCAGGCCGGCCGCAGTATCGCCGGAATCCTGCGATCGATGAACAGATCGCTCAACAACCGGGTTCCGGGGGAGTTCAAGGGTCGAAACCGCGTCGCGGGCTCCGGAGCGTGGAGGTGGAGGGACCCTCGGAGCGAACCGGCGTCGAAGACCGCTTCGTGCGGCGGCAGCCGGAGGTCGTCCGTGGGGTCGCGGTTATAGCTCTCCAATAGCAGGCCGAAGGCGGGAGCGGCGGTCTGGCCTGGCCACGGCACCTCGACCGCAACGGGCGCCGGACGACGTCCCTCCTTCGGCTCGAACCGTAGCAACTCCCCCAAACGCCGCAGCCGGACCGGGCAGCCCGGAAGGTCGATGGCGCCGCCATCGGCCGTGAGCAG
>JAJFMS010000440.1 GCA_020696885.1 Armatimonadota bacterium
CGGCTGTAGTCGTGCCCCGAGTCGAAGATGCGATGCTGCACGTTGTCCCGCACCTCATGTGCGGCGAAGTAGGCCCGGGCCCGGTCCAACGCCTCGCCCGCCGCCTGGGGTCCGAAGTGCGAGACGTCCCGCGAAGCGGTGATCACCATCAGCGCTCGCGGGGCCACCATGCCCAGCAGGTCGCCTTCTTCCGCGAACGTCAGCCCACCGGTCAACACTTCATCCACGCAGCAGGCCGCGGAGAGGTAACTCTCCCAGGTGCCCACGCTGCACACTGGTACGGCACAGCGAACTCGCTCGTCGAAGGCGCTCAGGAACGTGGTCTGGTTGCCGCCGCCGCTAGCGCCGGTGCAGCCCAGGCGCTTGCCGTCCACGTCCGGCCGGGACTGCAAGTAGCTCAGGGCGCGGACGTTATCGAACAACTGGAGCCCGTGTAGCGGAGTGCCTACGGGCCAGAGACTGGCGCCCAGGAGGCCGCCGTGGTACTCGTTTTGCCCGATCCGCGTGCCGCGCTCGCCGGCGCCCCAGGCGTCCAGGGTCATGCTGAGGAACCCGAGCTTTGCGAGCCCGATACACCGCGACTGTACCACCGGATCCCGGCGGGCTCCCGGCCAATGGCCGTGCACGCACAGCACCGCCGGGAACGGACCGGGGCCTTTCTCCGGGATGTAGGCCGAGGCGGTAGCGAAGCACCCCGGACGCGTCTGGAAAATTAGGATTTCGACGCGGTAGCCGTCTCCCCCCACGGTTCGTACCACCTGCGGCTCGAACGGCAGATCCAGCGCGCGTGCGTCGAACGCCGCACCTTCCGCGAGCCGGATACTGGCGCGGATGGAGGCGGCTCGGGTGCGAGCGTCGGCGGCGGACCTGGGAGGCGGGTCACCGGCGCGGAGCCGGCGCGCCCGGTCGAGGTACCAGCGGTGCAAGGATTCGGCCGGCGTGGGGTCGGAGGCCATCGTGCAATCAGCTCCGGTGAGGCGGTGTGTGGGAAGTGAGAAGACGGAGCCGACGGCCCCGGTTACTTACATCACCCGCCTTTGATTTTGATCGGCTTGGGAAATCTGGATTCCACCCGGTATTCGGAGGCTTCGTAGCCCGCGTCCCGGCAAGCGCCCAGGAACCGGTCCAGCTCCGTTAGCGCCGGATTGTAGTCCACCACCGCCAGGTGCGTGTTCAAATCCACGACGGCGGAACGGACCCCGGGCAGCCGCTGGAGCGCCTCGACCACCGTGCTCACGGCAAGCTGGCTGCGAAGCTCCGGGATCTCGAGCGCGGCCTTCTCGAAGGCGTCGGCGCCCTTCGGGGCTCGCGCACCCGCGCTTAGCTTCGGCCCGGTTCGCTGGGGGGCTTTCGCCGGGTTGGCGGGCCGGTGCGGGGCGCTCCGCCGGGAGGAGACGCCGGCCTTCCGCACGGGCCGCTGCGCTGCCGATGCGTCCGTAAGACCCAACGAGGCGCCGGCCAGGCATACCGTGCCCAGATACCACAACCGCAATGAGCCACCCTCCCGCGCCGTCTCACACGCTAAAGCCGCCCAGTGGGACACGGCCCGCGCTCGCCGGTTGCGGTCCATTCCTTGAGATCCCGCCAGGTCCACTTTGTCACCTGGGGGCCGATCCGCGCAGCACCCTGCACAGTCGTTCGCCGGTCACTGACACCCGCCGCTCATTTTGTATCATGCCATCCAATATAAAAAATGCTGTTAACTCTGGGTATAATGGAGCGATGCGCTCAAGTCAAGGCGAGTGCGTCAGCATGGCCGCTTTGCATGCAGCGCGGCGGCGTGCTATCCAGCGAAGGATGGGTTAGCAGTTCATGAAACGAAGAACAACCCGATCGGGCTTTACGCTCATCGAGCTCCTAGTGGTCATCGCGATCATCGCGATCTTGGCCGCAATTCTCTTCCCCGTGTTCGCCAAAGCGCGGGAAGCCGCACGGAAGGCCTCGTGTTCGAGCAACCTCAAGCAGATCGCTACCGGGATGCTCATGTATGTCCAGGATTATGATGAGGTCTTCCCGGCCGCCTATGCCATCCAGGCTGGCGCGGGCCAGCCACCGGACGGCGACACGCAGCATTGGAACTGGTCCATGGAGCGCGTAGACGGTGGCTACATCGCCCGCACCCAGGCCTTGCAGGCACAGAACGCCACGCTCCGGGGCATCCTCCAGCCGTACCTCAAGAACAGCCAGGTATTCAAGTGCCCCAGCTTCGCCAACGCGACGTTCCCCACATCGCACTACGAAGCGAAGATGAGCCTGACCGCCTCCGCTACCGGCGTGGCTAACGCCTCCCTGGAGTACCCGGCCAACCAGCTCATGGTCTTCGAGGCGTACTCGAACCACGGCAACCAGCAGTACCACGCGACGACCGGCGCCACGGCGACGGCGGAGATGGTGCTGATGAGCTCCTTCTGTGACGGTCACGTGAAGCTGCAGCGAGCTAGCAGCTACGCCCCGCTCCGTCGCAGCCCGGCGTATGGCGACATCCACTGGTGGGTGAACGACGCGCCGGCGGTGGCCGCCAACTGCAGCAACCGCGACTACGATTAAGGAGCAACTGAGTTGAAGAGCAAGCGAATCCTCAGCACCCTCGCTGTGGGTGCGATGGTTGCCTCCTTGCTTTGCGGATGTAACCCGTCCGCCGGCAAGGCTCCGCCGCCGAGCGAATCGATCATCAACGGGCCGCCGGCCGGATCCACCGGACCGGGCGGGGCGCCGGGTAACGTTCCGGGACCGGGTGGGGGAGTGGGCTCTCCTCCGTAGGCGAGGTCCAACCAGCACCATGGAATCGAAAAGAGCGGGGTGGGATCCGATCCCACCCCGCTCTTTCTTGGCTCCGCGCAGCGGGCTCAGGCCGTGGCGGCGGCTTCCGGCGCGCGCTTCCGGTGCTGCCGGACCGCTTCCACCGCGATGAGCAGGATGCTGATATCAGCCGGAGTTACGCCTGGAATTCGGGAGGCCTGCCCGATGCTCCGAGGGCGTTGGCGCATCAGCTTCTCGCGGCCCTCGAAGGATAGCCCCTTGACCGCTGCCAGGTCCAGGTCGTCGGGGATGTCCCGGTTCTCCATCCGGCGCTGCCGGTCCACCTGGTCCTGCTGCCGGTCGATGTAGCCCTCGTACTTGGCGTGGATCTCGATGTCACGCACGATCAGCCGCGGAAGCTCCGCGAGCTGCGAGAACTCCCGGCGCATTACCTCGAAGTCAACATCTGAGCGGCGCAGGAACTGCGGTCCCATCGCCTGCTTGTCCAGCACCACGGGGCCGTGGAGGCCGGTAAAGCCGAAGCCGGGCTGCAGGTTGATCCGCCGCACCCGCTCCTGCGCTTCGCCCAGCAGCGCCTTCCGGGCCAGGGCGCGCTCCCACCGCTCGTCCGTTACCAGGCCAAGCGCGCGGCCCTTCGCGGTCAGGCGCAGGTCCGCGTTATCGTGCCGGAGCAGCAGCCGGTGCTCGGCGCGCGAGGTGAGCAGTCGGTAGGGCTCATGGGTGCCCTTGGTCACCAGGTCGTCGATCATCACGCCGATGTATGACTCACCCCGGTCCAGGGTGAACGGCGCCGCATCCCGATCCTCGCTCCGCAGCGCGGCGTTGATGCCCGCGATCAGGCCCTGCCCCGCCGCTTCCTCGTAACCAGACGTGCCGTTGATCTGTCCCGCGAGGAACAGCCCGGCCACCCGGCGCGTCTCCAGCCAGGGGTGGAGCTGCGTCGGCAGCACACAGTCGTATTCCACCGCATAGCCGGGGCGGAGCATCTCGCAGGCTTCCAGGCCGGGGATGCTGTGGAGAAACTCGAGCTGGATCTCCGCGGGCAGGCTGGTCGACATCCCCTGCACGTAGATCCAGTTGGTGTTCCAGCCTTCCTGCTCCAGGAAGATGCCGTGGCGGTCCTTGTCCGGGAACTTCACCACTTTGTCTTCGATGGACGGGCAGTAGCGCGGCCCGATCCCTTCGATATGGCCGCCGTACATCGCGGAGCGGTGGAGATTCTCCCGGATGACGCGGTGGGTCTCGTCCGTAGTGAAGGTTTGCCAGCAGGGGAGGAGGCGCTCCTGCTCCAGACGGTCGTGCAGGTAGCTGAACGGCTCCGGATCCTCGTCGGAAGGCTGCAGAATCGTGCGGTCCAGGTCGATCGATTCCAGCGCGATACGGGGCGTGGTGCCGGTCTTGAATCGGGAGACCTCGAAGCCGAGGCCGCGCAGGTCATCCGAAAGCGAGATGGAAGGCGGCTCGCCGTGGCGTCCCGATTCCGTCTTCTGCTCGCCGATGTGGCAGAGGCCGCGGAGGAACGTTCCGGTGGTCACCACCACACCCGGCGCGAAGTACTCCCGGCCCGAGTCGCAGCGCACGCCAATCACGCGGTGCTCCGCAGAGCGACCGGCGGTGGGGGAGACCGGCTCGACGATGAGCCGTGAGACCACTTCCTCCAGTACAGTAAGGTTGGGCTGCGCGCGCAGCACCTCGCCCATCCGGTCCTGATACTGCTGCTTGTCCGCCTGGGCTCGCAGCGCCTGAACCGCCGGACCTTTACCGGTATTGAGCATGCGCATGTGCGTGAGGGTGTGGTCCGTATTGACCGCCATCTCCCCACCCAGCGCATCGATCTCCCGCGTCACGTGTCCCTTGGCCGGGCCACCTACCGAGCAGTTG
>JAJFMS010000441.1 GCA_020696885.1 Armatimonadota bacterium
ATCCGCGCCGCGTCCGTGGAAGGCACGCTGGAGCCCACGGTGCTGCTCTCCGTCGCGGATACGGCGGCTGCCGGCCGGAAGCTGAAGTCGTTCCTCCTACAGCGCAAGGAGACGGCGCCGAACCTGGAGGACACCGCCCGGAAGATCGGCGAGTTCCCACTGGTGGAGCAGGCGATCTACGAAGCGATCGACGAGCACGCGGAGGTCCGGGACGACGCCTCCAACACGCTCGCGCGCCTGCGGCGAGAGCTGCGCGTAGTGCGCAACCGGATGATGGACCGCCTCCACAGCATCCTCCGCGGCTCCGGCTATAAGGACATGATCCAGGACCCGGTGATCACCACGCGGGATGGCCGCTACTGCATCCCGGTGAAGAACGAGTACCGCGTTCAATTCGGCGGGCTCGTCCACGACCAGTCTTCCAGCGGCGCCACCGTGTTCATGGAGCCCGCGCCGGTAGTGGAGCTCGGCAACGAGCTGCGCCAGGTGGAGGCCAAGGAGCGGCAGGAGGTCGAGCGGATCCTGCGGGAGCTAACCAGCCGCGTGGGCCAGTTCGCGCCGGACCTGATGGAGACGGTGCACGCCCTGGGAGAGCTCGACTTCATCTTCGCCCGCGCCAAGCTCGGGCAGACGATGGATGCCGTCGAGCCGGTGATCAACAAAGAGGGCTTCGTCGGCCTGCGACGGGCGCGCCACCCGCTGCTGTCCGGCGCCGTGATGCCGATCGACGTGGACCTGGGCCGGGAGCACACCGTCCTGGTGATCACCGGCCCCAACACCGGCGGCAAGACGGTGACGCTCAAGACCACCGGCCTGTTCGCCATCATGGCCCAATGCGGGCTCCGCATCCCGGCCGATGAGGGGAGCACGCTGCCGGTCTTCCTCGGCGTCTACGCGGACATCGGCGACGAGCAGAGCATCCAGCAGTCGCTCTCCACGTTCAGCGCTCACATCACCAACATCGCCGGCATCCTGAAGGAAGTGGACAAGACCGGCCGCCGCTCGCTGGTGCTGCTGGATGAGGCCGGCGCGGGCACCGATCCCACCGAAGGCGCGGCGCTGGCGAAAGCGATCCTCAGCGAGCTGCTCCGGAAGGGCGCGCGGACCATCGCCACCACGCACTACGGCGAGCTGAAGGAGTTCGCGTACTCCACCCCCGGCGTCGAGAACGCCAGCGTGGAGTTCGACATGGCCACCCTGCGGCCCACGTACCGGCTGCTCATCGGCGTGCCCGGGGCCAGCAATGCCTTCAGCATCGCGGCACGGCTGGGGCTGCCGGAGCCGGTGGTGGACGAAGCCCGGGGGATGGTGGGTACGGACCGGGCGATGCTCTCGGACGTCATCCAGCGGCTCACGGAAGACCAGCGCGCCACGGAGACCGACCTCCGCAAGGCGGAGCGCGGCGCCCTCGAAGTGGAGCAGATGCGCGAGAAGGCCGAGCGCGAGCTGAAGCAGCTCAAGGCCGACCGCGCGGACACCCTCATGCGCGCCAAGACCCAGGCCGATGAGCTGCTGCGCGGCGCCCGCAAGGAGATCGAGCGGGTCCGCGAGGAGCTGCGGCAGATCGAGAAGCAGGCGCGCAAAGCCGCGGAAGAGCCCGGCAACGTCGCGGCGCTGAACCAGCTCCGCGAGCGGATCGCCGGGGTCTCCGGGAAGGTGGAGCGCCGGGAAGCGCACGTGGAGCGGACCAAGGTCCGGAAGGAGCCGCCTCCCGCCGTGGAAGCCGTCACCACGGACCGGACTCCGCCCACGGTGGGCGACCTCGTATGGGTCGCCGGCTTTAACCAGCGTGGCACGCTGCTCAGCGAGGACGCCGGCGGGAAGGCCCAGGTCCAGATCGGCTCCATGCGCACCACAGTACCGATGGACGCCGTGCAGCGGATCGTGACCCCGCGGCCCGGCAGCGGCGGCACGGCCACCGCGCAGCCGGCCGCGCCCAGGAAGCACGAGGCCGGATCGGACCTGCGCCTGCGCGCCCGGTCAGCCATCTCCCCGGAGATCCAGTTGCTGGGCCTCCGTGCCGACGAGGCCCTCACCAAGCTCGACGCGTACGTGGACCAGGCGTGCCTGGCGGGGCTCTCCCCGTTCCGGGTGGTACACGGCCGGGGCACCGGCGCGCTGAAGCGGATGGTGTGGGACTTCCTGCGCGGGCACCCGAACGTCTCCGGATTTGTGCATCCTTCCGAAGAAGAGGGCGGAACCGGCGTCACGGTTGTCGAACTGCGGGAGTAATGGATCTCCAACTCGAAGCCGCGATCCTCACCGCGTCGCAATCTCGGCACATTCCCGGCTTTGGTGAGCGGCGGGTGCTGGCGCCCGCCGCCGTCAAACGGCTCGCCGACGCCGCGGAGCGCCCCGCCTGGGACGTCGAGGCCACCGCCCTCGAGTCCGAGGTCGTCCCGCTCCACTACCTCCGAAACCTGGCCGAGCTGAGCATGCCCGGGCAGATCCGGCTGCTCCGCTCGTGCGTGGCGCTGGTAGGCTCCGGACGTCCGCTGGAGCGCGCGGTGGAGCTGCTGGCGCTGCAAGGCGTCGGCCGGATCAGCCTGATCGTCCCCGCGCTCACCGAAGAGGAAGAGCCGGTCGCGCTGTACGAGGCGACCCGCCTGGCCCGGCAGGTGACGAACCGGAACGCGAGCTGCGAGGTCACCACCCGTTCCCTCCGCTTCCGGGGCGGCAATCCCGCCGAAGCGGTCCGCGGCGCGCAGGTCGTGGCCGCCTGCCTTCCGGATGCCGCCAGCGAGCAGCTCCTCCAGTTCGCCTGCCGGATGTGCCGGGCGCCGGTAATCCTGGCTGGGGTGGAAGGCAACCGCGGCCAGGCGATTACGGTGTTTCCCGGAGATCCGGGTGTCGCTCTCGTCTACAAGCCGAGTCACCCCCACCTCTCCCCGGACCGGACCGGCGCGCACGTCGAAGCCCGCGCGGCGCTGGTGGCCGGGACGTGGCTGGCTGGGCAGTCCACCGCCGTGCTGCTCGAAAGCAGTGACGTGCTGCGAGGCAGGCTCCTCTACGCGGACCTGGAGACCGGTGAGCTGGCCGAGTATCCGCTCTGACCCGGTGCTGCCTTTGTCCCTCGAAGCAACCGAACGGGCTGTTGCTTGGTAGGGGAATCCGCCGTGGCCGGGGTGTCCGCCAGGCGCTGGCAGCGCGGTACCCACCGGCGGGGGGCCGGTACGGCTTTGCAGGCGCCGGCACCGTCGTCGTTTCCAGGGCAACCACGACGGATGCCCCTACCAGGCAACGGCCTTGAGCCCACCTACAGTTCGCGGTCACACCCGACCGAGGGTCTGAGGTTTCCCGCCCTGGAGCCAGTCGGTATAATCCTGACAGACCTCCCTGGAGGTCCCGGACGAGATGTGCGCCGTACCCGGAGGGCAAAGACGACGCACGAGGTGCTCGTCATGGGTCAAGTTCTCCAACTCCTCGGTGCCATGCTGGTCCTCGCCGGCTACGTGCTGGCGCAAGCTTGCGGGATGGACCAGAAGTCTTATCCCTACCTCCTCCTCAACCTCTGCGGCTCCGCCATCCTCGCGGCGCTGGCGCTCGCCGATCGCCAATGGGGCTTCCTCCTCCTGGAAGGAGCCTGGGCGCTCATCTCCCTCGCCAGCATGATCAGTCGCTGGCGCGCTGGAATGGTGTCCTAACGCGCGGTTACCCCGGAGTTGGCGATGACCGGATGGTCACCCATGATGGATGAAATCCGTAACCGTGTCTTGGTAGCCCTTCGCGCGGTTGCCGGAGTCCCGACGGAAGTCGGGGTTCCGGGCAGGTCAATCAAGCCCCCGACTTCCGTCGGGACTCCGGCAATCAGCCGAGAGCGCTTCCAGGTTCCGAGGTCCAGTTCAGGGCAGTCCCAGAGCCATCCGGGCACGGCGTCACGCCTGCAAACGCCGTCTCCGATAGGTGCTGCCGGGATGCCTCCGGGAGTCCGGGGACGAGCAACGATGACCGCCCGAAGGCCGGGGAGAGGTCCTCCGCCCCGCATCACCGAACGGCACTTCCGGATCGCACGGATCGGACCACGGGAGCCTGCAGATGGAACGGAGCCTGCCTCGACATCGACTCGCCTTCGGCTGGATCGCCCTCCTCGGGGTCGCCGCCGGACTGCTGGCGCACCAGGGCGGCGCCGCGGCCGCGGACCCGAAACCGAACGTGCTGTTCGTCCTCTGCGACGACCTCGGCTACGGGGACCTCGGCTGCTTCGGCAGCCCGGACATCAAGACCCCCAACCTGGACCGCATGGCCGCCGGCGGGCTCAAGCTCACCAGCTTCTATGCCCCCTCGCCGGTCTGCTCACCCTCGCGCGCCGGCTTCATGACCGGACGGAACCCGAGCCGCCTCGGAATCCGGGACTGGATCCCCCAGGGCTCCGGCATCTACCTGCGCAAAGAAGAGGTCACGATCCCCGAGCTGCTGAAGACCGCCGGTTATCGCACCGGGCACTTCGGCAAGTGGCACCTGAACAGCCGCTTCAACGGGATGGAGCCCACGCCGGGCGACCACGGGTTCGACTACTGGTTCTCCACCCAGAACAACGCGGTGCCCACGCACCAGGACCCCACCAACTTCGTTCGGAACGGCAAGCGGGTTGGCCCTTTGAAGGGCAACTCGTCTACCCTCATCACCGATGAGACGATCGG
>JAJFMS010000442.1 GCA_020696885.1 Armatimonadota bacterium
CCGCTGGGGCTTCCTCAGGAATCGTCGCGCGCCGCCGCAGCCTCCGGTACGGGCGACCGGTCGGCTCTACGGCGAAGCGCGACCACACCCGCCTCGGCGGCACACACGCGGTTCCTGCCGAGGTGCTTGGCCCGGTACAAGGCATGGTCGGCCCGGGTGAGAATGGGGGGCAGTCCCTCGTCGGCTCGTAATCGCTCCGCCACGCCAAAGCTGCAGGTGAACCGCAACATCCCATCCGCGAGGGAGACGGAGGTCTCCTCCACGCTCCGGCGCAGCCGCTCCGCCACCGCCAGCGCTGCCTCCAGGCCCGTGCCCGGCAGGAACACCGCAAACTCTTCGCCGCCCAACCGCGCGATGCGGTCGCCGGGCCGGAGGTGCGGCTGGATCGTGGCCATCAGGATCCGGAGCACGGCATCGCCGGCGTCGTGGCCGTGCGTGTCGTTGACCGCCTTAAAGTGGTCGATGTCCAGGCAGATGAGGCTCACCGGCCCCTCATGGCGGAGTTCGCCCGCAAGCTCCGTTTCGGCGGCGCGCAGGAGGCCGCGCCGGTTGAGCGCCCCGGTGAGCGGGTCCCGGACGATCTCGTCCTCCAGGTGGTCCACGTGGGCCTGCAGCTCCCGGTCCAGCCGGGACCAAACCATCATCAACAGGCTCACCCCGATACTGGCGTGCAGCCCCTGGAACAGGAGCAGGCCGTAGGGGTTGATGAGCGCGGCACCGATCTGGCCCACAGGCCGCGCCATCACCACGAGGCTTACGGCTCGTAGTCCCACCCCTGCCGCCAGCACGAAGAGGAGCCTGGCCGTTGCCCGGTGTGCCGGCAGCTCCCACAACTGCGGCGACTTCACCAACTGCATCCCGGCATCCACGGAGATCACGGCGACCGAAACACCGAGCAGCCCCACCCGCCACCCGAGCGGAGCCGTCGCATGCTGCAACAGGACTTCGCAGGGGAGCCAGACCACGCAGAACGCCAGGTACCGACGCCAGGGCAATGGCCGCTCGGTATAGGCGGAGAACCCCGCACGCATGAACAGCGTGCCGGCCAGGATCGTGAGCTGCACGACGAGGGAGGTCGGCGCCGCAGCCGTCAGTCCGTTCGCGGCGATCTGGAGCGGCACAATGCCGATGAGGAGGCCGGCGAAACTCCACAGCTCCAGGCCCGCAAACCGGCGCTGCGAACGAGCCGCCAGCAGGATGGCCAGGCTCAGGATCAGCGTGGTGATGCTGTAGCCGACGAGGAGTGTACGTGGATCGAGCATCCCGACTTGACTCTACACCAAGGGAACGATCGCTGGACCGATGCACCCACAGTTCGGCTCCTGGAGGCTCAGGACCTTTCCTGAGGACCCGTTGGTGTCAGGAGAGGCGCTGGGACAGCAAACCGGAGGCCGGACCGGGTACCCCTCGGGCGGATGGTCTGTTCAATAACGGCCACCCGCCTTTGAGCGCGGGATGGGCCGCTAACGCAGGTGGTCACCACAATCGAGGGCCGCACGAGGCGGGTGCCTACGGATTGCTGACCGTCGCGGAATCCGTCAGCCCACTCCGCCCCTGATCAGGCAGCGAGGCTCGCGCAGATCAGCTCCTCGTCGTTCCGGGCGAACACGTGGCGGTAGGCAAACGCCGGCGGCGCCCAGGCCACGCCCTCGCCGCGCCGGGTAAACTGCCCGCGGGTCGGGCGGATCAATTGCGCCCGGCTCAGCTCCTGGTAGCCCTGCCGGCTGAGGCGGGCGATGATCAGCTCACCCTTCTCGTTGAAGATCCACACCTCACCGCCGTGCCGCGTGAAGTGTACGCCCAGGTTCCGCACGTGCGGCCCCACCGCTTCGGACGACCAGATCCGCTCGCCGGTCTTCACGTCCAGGCAGCGCAGCTCACCATAGGTGTCGATCCCGTACAGCTCGTTGCCGCCGAACATCGGCGCGGTGAACATCGTATGGAAGGCCTGGGTGTTCCGCTCGTTTGGGCCCTGCAGGTGCCACACCTTCTCCACTTCCGGACGCTCCTTGAGCAACCGAAGCTGCAGCGCGCCCGAATGCCACCCGGAGACGAACAGCCGCTCACCGTCGATCACCGGGGAGGTGATGGCATCCAGGACCGCGGGGGACTTGAAAGGGAAGCTCCAGATTGGCCGGCCGGAACGCGGGTCCAGCCCCGCAATCCGCTCGCCGGTCCACACCACCAGGAGCGGTTTCCCTGCCTGCCGGATCGCTACCGGGGACGCGTAGCCCGCCCGGTCCTCCAGGCTCCGCCACCGCTCCTTGCCGGTCTTCTGGTCGAACGCCACCAGGCAGGCGCCGTCGCTGCCGCCGATGTGTACCACCACGCGGTCTTCATCCAGCAGGGGGTCCGCCGCCACCCCGAAGTCCGGCACCCGGATGCCGTACTCAGTGAAGCAGTCGTGGCCCCAGAGCAGCTTCCCGGACACGGCGTCGAACGCATGCACGTGGCCCATGCTGCCCACGGTGAAGGCCCGGCCCTGCTGAACCGTTACCGAAGCCCGCGGCCCGTTGGGGTAGGCAAACCCCGCGTACTTACACGCGTAGCCGTACGACCACAGCTTGTCGCCGGTCTTCCAGTCGAAGCAGTGCACGCGCTCCTGCTGCTCCGGCTCGGTCACCCGATCGGTCACGTATACGCGCCCAGCCGCCACCGTGGGACCGCTGTAGCCGTTGGACACCGGCGCCCGCCACTTGACGGGGATCTCCGGCCCGGTGAACCGCTCGATCACTCCGGTCTCCCGCCACACCCCGTCTCGTCCCGGCCCCCGGTACTGCGGCCAGTCCTGATCGCCCTTACCCACCGGCGCAGCGGGAGCGGCGAGCACGGGCGCCGCCAGCAGCGCGCCCCCTCCCGCGAGAAACGTCCTGCGATCGATCATCGGTCTCACCTGCTCCTCTGCTACACGGGCGACACTGCCGCCGGCATCATTTGCGGCATTCGATAAACGCCACCGGTTGATCTTCGAGCAGGGCGGACCAGTACTCCTGGCCCTTCTCCGCCTGCCCCGCCGGAGAAAGGCGCGGCGGGTGCCAGGTCAACCCGTGCAGCCCGGCGGCGCTGAACGCCCAGTCATGGGTGTCCGTGCTCAGGTGGTAATTAGTTAGCTCCAGCTCCCCGTCGTCCAGGAAGATCCGGTACACCACCGCACAGCCCTCCGCCAGCTCCCCGGAGGTCTCCTTCACGAATCCGTAGGCGCGGCTGGTGTGGAACGACCCGGGCGCCTGCGCGGGGTTGTTGTTCACCCCCACGAAGCGCCCGCCCGGCCTCAGGCTGCGGCTGATCACCTCACACATTCCGCGCAGCTCTTCCCGCGTGCGGGCGTAGTTGAGCAGATAGCCGGCGGTGACCAGGTCGAACTGCCCTTCAAACTCATCGAGCCGCTGGGCGTCCTGCACCCGGTACTCGATCCCCAGCGGGCGACGCAGCTCCTCCTGGCGGGCCAGCTCGATCATCCCTGGGGAGATGTCCACGCCCACCACGGTATGTGCCCCGCGCTGCCGGATGAACCGGGTGAAGAAGCCTTCCCCGCACGCCAGGTCCAGCACCGCCTTCCCACGCAGATCCCCGAGCAGCTCGAACATCGTGAAGTGCTCGACGTGCATTCGCCACGGGTGCTGCTTGGCGCGCCGGTACTCCTCGGCGATCAGGTCGTAGTCGGTCGCCATCCTCATCCTCTTTTCGGCGATCGCCCGCGACTCCCTGGGAAATCTGGCCCGCTACCATGCACTTGCTCCCGGCAGCCGTGTCTCCCTCCGTCCGTCGTGCTGTAGCGGTTTCGAGAGGTTTACTCCATAGTTCACCCGCTCGCACGGCAGGGCGATACAACTAAGGGAAAAGCAAGCGGGGATTGAAAGCGCGCATGGCAACCCACGTTCTGGCGATTGATGATGACGCCGGCATCCGCCGGCTGGTGCAATTGAACCTGCAGCGGGCAGGCTATCGGGTCTCGACCGCGGTCGATGGAGTGGACGCGCTCGATCGCATCCGCGACGACCGGCCGGACCTGCTCGTGCTGGACATCACGATGCCGCGGCTGGACGGCATCGAGCTGCTGCGCCGAATCAAGGCAGATCCGGCTACGTCCGGCATCCGCGTGGTGCTGCTGACGGCCAAGTCGCAGGACGCGGACATCCAGGAAGGCGAGCGGTCCGGGGCGGACATCTACATCCCCAAGCCGTTCAGCCCCGCCCAGCTCCTCACCGCCGTGGCCGAGGCCCTCCAGCGAACGCCGACGGGCTAGGTGTGCCAACGACGCCTTCGTAGTCCGACGGTGCCCGTAGCCGGACGATGGGTGGTCACCCGCGAGGGATGAAACTCGTTCCCGTCCTTTTGCCCACCCGATGCCAGTTTGACAGGAGTCCGGCTGCTCTAGCCGGCTTAGCAACGCGGATGCTAGGGCGATGGACCGCCCGCCTGGCAGGCGGGACTCCTGCAGTCACGCGTCAGCGCTTCCTGATTCGAGTGGGCATCACGCAGCAGTCTCAGCGCCATCCGGGCAGCACCTATCGAGGGCGGCGACTGCCAGCGGAAAGCCGCGCCCGGATGGGCTCCGGGCCTCCGCGGCAATGCTGTCCCTTGCTCAAAGGCCGTTGAAGTTCGCCAGCAGCGTGGGCGCCTCCGGGGGCGGCTCCG
>JAJFMS010000443.1 GCA_020696885.1 Armatimonadota bacterium
AGTCGTATGGGGGAGTGAGCTGGAAGAGTGGGTGTGTGGGAGAGTGGGAGTGCGGGCGTTGAAGGCTCCGCTCCCCAAATACCCCTCCCCCATGCCGAGCTACTCTGACAGTCGCGGAGAAGTCGTGCGTTGAGGCATCGCCCCAAGATCGAATTCGAGGACCTGTACCGGGAACATGGTGACCGCGTGTACCGGTATTGCCTCCGGTTGTGCCGCGGGAACGTGTCTGAGGCGCAAGACATCGCGCAGGAGACCTTCTTCCGGGCTTACCGGACGCTAGGCGGATTCGAAAAGCGCGAGGCTGCTGCGGCCTGGGTGTTGTCCATCGCCCGCACCGAATGGATCCGCTCCTATCGCCGCAGCCAGGACGTGCTCTCGCTCGAGGAGGTGGATGAGGTCCCGGACCCCCGGGGCGATCCGTCTGGCGCGCACCTGGACCGGGTCTGGCTGGAGGCCACGATCTCCCGGCTGCCGGAGCACCAGCGGGAGGCGCTGATCCTGGTGAAGGGCGAGGGGCTCACGCACCGGGAAGCGGCGGAGGTCCTGGGAATCCCCCAGGGGACGCTCCAGTTCCACGTCCACGAAGCGATCCGCTACCTGCGGCGCGTGGTCTCGGAGGAGCGACGCCTGCCCGGAGCGATGGCGTTCTTCTTTGTGCTGCTCTTGCAGCGCCAGCTACAGGCGGCCGTTCCGGCGCCCCCGGAACTGTACGTCCGGCTGGTGGAAGGCGGGGCGAGTGTGCCCCGGAGCGCGGCGCTGCCGCTGGGCAAAGGCGTCGGCGCCACGGCGATGCTGGGCGCCACCGCCGTGGTGCTGGTTCCCGCCTGGAACGAGTACCAGTCCCCCACCCCGCGGGATGCGCGAGCGGCGGCCCTGGTGCGCTCCCTGGAGCGGCTGCCGGCGGTGCACGCCGCCGGCACGATTACCAGTTGGCACACTCCGCAGCGAGGAAAGCCGTTTACGCAGACCACACCGCTCGACATCTGGTTCGCGCCGCCCGGACGCTACCTGGGCCGCATCCACGACGAGCGGTCGGAGCATGGTTTCCTCCTCATTCCCGGCAAGGCGATCGAGTCGTCCCGCGGAAGCAAGCTCATCACCATGGAAATTGATCGAGAGCGTGCGATCGGCGGACTCGCCTGTTTCTCGTTCTTCACCCGCGAAGGCCTTCTCCGGAAGGCGCTCGCCGCCAGGCGCGGCGTTCAGGTTTCCGAACAAGCGAGGCCGCCCGGATCGGCGTTCCGGCAGCTCACGATCGCGCAGGAAGAGCCGCAGCATAGCCGGCGGTGGGTGGTGGAGTTCGATCGGTCCACCTCGCGCTTGAAACGAGTGGTGTACGACCACTCCTACCGCTCCCGGTTCGAGCTGCCGACGCATTCCAAGGCAGTTCTCGATCGCATCACCTATGGCGCGCCGTTCCCCTCGGATATCTTCGCTTCCCGCCAGGTTCGCCCCTGAATCGGTGCGTTCACCATCAGCGCGCGCATTGCTGAAGTGCGTGGGCTAACTGGGGGGCGCGTAATACGTCGAGGCTGTGCCGCGGTCCGACGAGGCGTGTTTCTCATCGTTGACAGCTACCGTCATCCCCGGGATCCCCCCTGGCCCTAGTCGGTTGCCCCCACCCTCCCGCGAGGTGGGCCGGCGCTTCGCCCTTTCACGTCCCGGCAAAGAACGCCGGGACTAACGGGCGGCTTGGCGTGGAGACTCGAGGGCAGCTACCCGCGACCGCCAGCGCGGTGGAATTCCAGCCGGCGGATCACGGGTGGGGGCAACCGCCGTCGAGCCGCCACCCAGTGGGTGCCCGGCCCGTCTGGGGGGCTCACAACGGGCGCCGCCCCGGCGCCGGGTGTCGCCTTCTTTCCAGAACCGACCCTGACTCGAGTGCGCCGACTTCTCTGCCTCAAGCTTTCTAGATACGTGCTACCTGATGCGTAAGCCTACTTGTGCCACGGCGGTTCCTTTACACATCACGGATTACGAGACCCCCGCTCGGTCGCTGTCCTCTCGGCCTTTCACCCTCGTCACGGATCGCCTTTCTCCTGAACGCGGGCATCGCATGTTGGCTCGCAAAAATCGCCAACAAACCGGAACCCTCCAAGGTTCTAACTAGTAGCAGGTGGCCACAGGCAGGTCGTGAATAGACGCCAGGTGGGCACATTCGGGCCGGTCCGGTGAATTGGCGGGACGAAACAATCGTGACGGAGAACAGCGAGGACGGCGAGCAGCCGGAGTTGGAACAGATTACGCAGCCAGGCGAGGAGCCCGGGCGACGCAGCCGGAAGCGGCAGCACCTCCGGAAGAGCCGTGAGGAAGCCCTCACGGTGACGGCGGGGCTTACCCTGGCGGCGGAGCTCCTCTCCAACCAGTTGAAGTGGGTGGTGGCCGCCGCGCCCGGTTCGGCGCAACGGAAGCGGCCGTTGGCGCGAAACCTGGCGCGGGGTTTCAACCGTGCCCTGCGGGAGCTCGACGTGGCGTACCGGGAGCTGGGCGAGGCACAGGCAGCGCTGGAGGGCGTGCGCGGGACCGCGCAGGAGGCGGCGGCCCAGGCCGCTCGGGCCGCTGCGGAACGGAGGTTCCAGGAGGCGTTCAGTCAGCTCGGCGTGCTGCCGCTTCAAGAAGCCGAGGGGTAGACGTTCGCCCGATGTTGCTGGGCTTCGAGAAACGGAACGCGTAGCAGTGCGAGCCCGGCGCGAGATGGAGATCTCGCGCTGGGTAGCCTGCCGCTCGGGCCTTCGAGGTCCTCGGGCTCGCCCTGATTCTGCCTGCCCGGACCGGCTCTAAGGTAGAACACCGGATGACCGAGCGAGAGAAGATGCTGGCCGGGAAGCTGTACCTGGCGTCCGACCCTGACCTGGTGGACGCTCGCCGCCGCGCCCGACGCCTGACCCGGCTGTATAACGGGACCACGGAAGACGAGGATGAGCAGCGGGCGGCCCTGCTACGCGAGCTGTTTGGCGCACTGGGCGCCGGCGCGGTAATCGAGCCGCCGTTCCACTGCGACTACGGCGGCAACATCTTCGCGGGGGAGCGGTTCTACGCTAACTTCGGGTGCGTGGTGCTGGACTGCGCCGCCGTACGCATCGGGGATGATGTAATGCTGGGGCCGTCCGTGCAGCTTTACGCCGCGTTCCATCCCCTGGACGCGAGCCTCCGCGCTTCGGGGCCGGAGTTGGCTGCTCCCATCACCATCGGCAGCCGGGTCTGGATCGGCGGGGGCGCCATCGTTTGCCCGGGGGTGACGATCGGTGAGAATACCACCATCGGGGCGGGGAGCGTGGTGACGCGGGATATTCCTCCCAACGTGCTGGCCGTGGGGAACCCCTGCCGGGTGCTGCGGGAGTTGGCGGGATGAGCGAAGACCCGGTAGCCGTTCTCTACCAGGCCGCCCTGCCGCCGCCCGTAAACGGCATCCACAAGCCGATGAAGCCCGGCGGCTACAGTGACAGTGGGGCGGACATCGCCTTCAACCTGGCGTCGCGCGGCGTGCCGGTGATTTCTCCGGTAGCCACGCCGGACCCGGAGGCGCCCTGGGACTGGGTCTTTCCGGATACCGGGGAGGGCATTGCAGCGGCGCGCGCGGCTGGCGCGCGGGTGCTGTGGGCCAACACCATTTTATTCTCCGGGCACCCCCTGGAGACACTCCGGGACCTTCGCATCGTGGGCCAGCTTCCCGCCGCGGTGCAGCAGTTCGATGACAAGTGGATCACTAACGAACTGCTCCGCGCCCACGGGGTACCGGTGGCCCGATCCATTCTGATCGGAGACCCCCGGGAGCACGATGAGGCCTCGCTGCAGCGGGAAGGTCTGGCGTTTCCGCTGGTCGTAAAACCGGTACGGGGGCGCGGCAGCCAGGGCGTAACCGTAGTCCCCTCCCTCTCCGAGTTGAGACGCGCTGCTGGAACGCTGCTTTCCGCCACGGTGACGGTTGAGGGTAAGGCCTTCCCCACCTATGGAGACCGGGTGATCGTGGAGCAGTTCCTGCCCGGAACGGAGTTGACCGTTACCGTGCTGCCGCCCGGTACCTACCGCCTGGCCGGGGCCGAGCAGCGGATGGACCGGTACTGGTCCCTACCGCCCGTGCGGCGGTTCCACCACCACGCGGGTGTGGCGCCCTACAACGGCGTGGTGGCCGTGGCCTGCAATAGCGAGCTGCTTCCAGAAGCAGAGTGGGAAACGCCCGCCGTTCGGGAGCTGCTGGCCGAGTGCGCCCGCGCCGCCGCGCTGGTGGGCGCTCGCGCCCCGATCCGCATCGACGCCCGCGCCACCGCCGCGGGCCGGATCTTCCTCTTCGACCTGAACATGAAACCGAATATGACCGGCCCCGGCCGTCCCGGACGGGAAGGCCAGGAGAGTCTCTGCGGCATCGCGGGGCGGGGCGTGGGGTGGGATTACCCGGACCTGCTACTCAACATCCTGGCGCAGGCGTGGAACGTCGACGGCTAGCGAGGTTTGCTAGCGGCTCGTGGGAAATCCGTCAGTCGGGCGCGGGGTAGGCGGGCAGCGTCGTCAGGCGGGAGTCGTCGATGGGACCGCCGAGGGTGAAGTGGTAGAGGTCCTGGAACGAGCGCCCAGTCAGGCCGAGCAGGTCATGGACCGGGTCATCGAAGTAACAGCCGATGCCGGTGGCGCG
>JAJFMS010000444.1 GCA_020696885.1 Armatimonadota bacterium
CGGAGCTCCTGCACGAATTCTCTCAGGCCGTCTTGCCAGGTGGGCAGATCGTCCTGGCCCATCAGCTCCAGCGCGTACCGGCGGAGGGTGCTGCGCCGGGGTCGAGGCGCCGGCGCGGGCCACTCGTCCGCGCGGATCGGGGCGACCGGCACGTCCGCGAGCCCGGCCAGCCGCAGCAGCTCCTGCGCCCACTCGTAGCGGGAGCACTCGCCCGCGTTGTTCACGTGGTAGATTCCGTCCGTCGGCCACTCCACCAGCCACGCCAGCTTGGCCGCCAGGTGCCGCGTGTAGGTGGGAGCGCCGAGCTGGTCCGCCACCACCCGGAGAGGATTGTCCGGCTTCTTGCGCGCTGCGTTCAGGATCGCCCGCGGGAAACTGGCCCCGCCGCACCCGTACAGCCACTGCGTGCGCACGATGGAGACCCGCTGCGCTGCGCGCAGGGCCGCGGTTTCCCCCGCCAGCTTGGACGCGCCGTAGACACTCAACGGGCCGGTAGCGTCCCATTCGGTATACGGGCGGTCCGTCTCGCCGGAGAACACGAAATCAGTGCTCACGTGGATCAACCGGGCTCCGGCGGCTGCGGCGGCGGAAGTGGCGTTCCAGGCGCCCCACGCGTTGTTGCGATAGGCCCAGTCCGGCTCCGTCTCGCAGCGGTCCACGTGGGTAGCGGCGGCACAGTTGATCACCACCTGCGGTGAGAGGTCGGCGATCCGCGCGTGCAGCGCCGGGCCGTCCGTCACATCCGCCTCGGCGCGCGTCCACGCCACCGTTTCATACTTCGACGCGAGGAGGGGGCACAGATCCTGCCCCAGCATCCCGCCGGCTCCCAACACTACCACGCGCAAGGCGTTCCCCCGGGGCCTCCCGCGCTTCGCATCGCCCAGCCGCGGCCCATGCTATTGTCGTACCCCGCCCGGCGGGCCGCACACTGCGCCCCGGTTCTTTGTCGCGCTGGCTGCGGAACTACTTCCGGTGCTCGGGGAAGTCCTTACGGTAGCGCCGGAGGAGGCGGCTCGGGTCCGGGTCCACCACGTAGAGCTTCCCGCGGATCGCTTTCGTCTCGCCCGGCTGCAGGCCGCCGATGCGGAAGTCGGCGTGGAGGCAGGTAGCTACCCCCTGAAACAGCTCCTGGTACGGCTCCCAGGCGCTGGCCATGATCTTGCTGTCGTCCGCGGAGTAGCAGCCGATCAACCCGTCCGTGGGCACGATCGTGCTCAGGGGTCGCGGGTTGACATCCGTGCGAGGCACGCCGCGCGGGCACCAGACCTGGCCGGGAACGTAGCGCGCCTTCGTGGCCCAGGGCTGCACCGGCAGCCGCGCCGCTTTGCCGTCCAGGAAGATGAACCCCTTCGGCAGGTATTCCTCGGAAGCGGGCGCGGCCCGGACCCCGGTGAACCGGTCCACCCGCACGCACGGCTGCGCCCAGTGGGCTTCCGAGACCTTGTCGGTCGGGTTCTTGGCCACCAGGCGGAAGTCCACCTCATCCTTGCCGGCGCGGAGCTCGTGCTCCACGGTCACGCCGTCCGCCAGGGTGCTCTTCAGCCGCACGCGCCCGGGCTCGGCGGAGACCAGCTCGGTGGTGTGGGGAATGACGGTCTGCCCCCACTCGCGGTCCGTGGACCCGGCCCGGCAGAACGCCTCCAGGTAGTTGACCTTGATCTCGCCGCACGGCACCTGCTGGCCGGAGACCGTGAGGAAGTTCTTCTCCCACGTGATCCCCAGCCGGCTGTCTTTGGCTTCGGCGGGCGCCGTCGTGCGCCATCCGCCGAAGACAATCGCTCCGGCACAAGCAATGACGACGACTACCAAACGGCGTGAACGGTTCATCCAGGTTCCCATTAACCAGTTTCTCCACGATATCCACGTCGGCGCCTGGTGCGATAGGGGATCGCGAAAGCAACCCAAGGTGCGGTTACTGGTAGGGGCATCCGCCGTGATTGCCTTCGGCTGGGTGCCCTCCAGGCGAAGGCAGAGCCGTACCCACCCATCGGGAGCGCTACGGCTTTGCGGACGCCGGTACCGTCCTCGATTTCAGGGCAACCTCCCGGTCACGCCCCAACCGTGTACCGTTGCAGAAGCTCCCACTCTTCTGGCTGCATGTCTTCGTAGTGCCAGTAGATCAGGCCGGGCAACGGGCTGTCCGCCACCGCCTCGAGCAGCCATTCCAGCTCCTGGGTGCCGATGCGGTTGCCGCCGTGGTGGAGGCCCACCCAGGGCTGCAGCTTGCCGGCGTCGCCCGCGCGGAAGACGGCTTTCACGATCTCGCTGGGGACGACGCGGCGGAAGAAGTCCTGGGTGAACGGCCGCTCCAGGTCTTCCAGGCTGGAAACGCCCGGCAGCGTGAAGCCGAAGATGCGATGGACCACCCCCAGCGCCTGGCCCTCGGAGAGGCCCTCGTTCCACTCCATGAGCGTGGCGGCCCACCGGGCGACGGTGCCCTTGAGGCCGTCGTAGCCGTGCATCCAGAAGTAGAGCTTGGGACAGAGGAAGTCCGTCACGGCGCCGAGTTGTTGCAGGCTGTAGCCCGCCAGCGGCGCGAAGGCCGCGGTGCGCGGCCCGCACGCCACCGAGACCGTAGGATCGATCCGCTTCACCGTGGTGTGCAGCACCCCCACCCACTCGCGGACGCTCCGCTGCCGGAACGAGAGCCACGACGCCATCTCGGGATCGGCGGAGAAGAGGTCTGCGGCGTCGAAGAGGCCGGAGCGGGTAGCGCGCAGCAGCTCGACACGCTCCGGTGAGAGGCTCCCCAGAAACGAGCGGAATCGGCCCGCGCCGGTCTCCAGCCCCTCAGGGTCGTAGCCCCACTCCCGGGCGCGGACGCGGTCATGCCGGGTGAGGGGCCGGAAGGCATACTGCCGGTGGCCCGGCTCGATCTCGTAGCCCCACTCCGGGCCGTCCGTGATGAAGCCGCTCACTTGCGGGAAGTGCTCCAGCGTGTCCCGGGTGCGCGCTTCCGCGTAAGCCGTGGATTCGGGATCGTTCATCCCCTCGCCGCCCACCAGGTGCCCCCAGTCATGGAGGTAGACGTCGAAGCCTCGCCCCCGGGCGGCGCGGAGCGCCTCGTCCACCACCGCCGCCCGCGCCCTGGCGTGCGCCGGCGGAGCCGCGGGTTGATGCCGCAGCCCACGGTACAGCTCCCGGTTCGGGATGAAGCCGGGGGTACCGTCCTGGAACCAGAGATCACCCAGCACGAGGGCGCGGATCCCGCCGGCTTCGAGCCGGTCCAGGAGCGGCTCGATCCCCTGGCTCTCCAGGGTCTCCAGCTCTCGAACGAACATCCATGGCTTCAGCGGACGCATAGTGACTCCGGGGGAAGGTGTCGGGAAGGCGCTGCGCGCCGGTGTTCGGTGTTTGGTGTTCGGAATACTGCTCGCACGGTACCGGCCCTGCCCCATTCGAAACTCGAAACTCGTAGCTCGCACTTCCGCAGAGTTCGAACTTCTAACCTCGCAAATCGCACTTCCAAATGGGGCGTTCCCCGCACGGCTCCGGCTCTCCTGCGCGGTCCGAAAGGTGCTTCCAGGGCAAGCGGGCACGGTTAAATTCGTCGACTTTCACGCTGCGGTCACCCTGGCGGTACGCCCTCCGCATGCCTATAAGACGGAGGGGTGAGATCGGTTGAGCGTGGGCTAATCTGCGGCGATGTGAAATGGTTCACACTCGTAACAACGAGTGTAACCCGCGCCGTTAGCAAACGGTCTTACTGGACGAGCGATCTCGCCGAGAGCTGGCGAGCCTCTTTTTGTTTGAAGGACGACTGCGCGGCTTCCTGGCCGGCGGCTGAAGTGTGAGGAGTCGAAGTGACGCGACGGAGTAGTGGACCGTGGGCGATGTGCCTGGTGTTGGGCCTCGCGAGCGTAGGTTGGGCGCAGGGGAAGGCGCCGAAGGCGAAGCGGTACGGCCCGCCTACGGCACTGCAGCCGCTGGCGGCGGCGCCGATTGCCCCGCGCGATGCGGTGGCGGTAGCGGAAGCGAAGACCCGCGCGGCGGACACGCCGGGTGAGCCGCAGCAGGTGGCGCCCGCGGCGGCGCCCACCGCGTATACGGTGCTGCACGCGGAGTTCAGCACCCCCGAGGCGTGCGCGCAGCTCAACGCGCCGAACGTTTCCGTGATCAGCCGCTACTCCAAGTGGGCGGATTACTTCATCCCCAGCGGCGATAACGCGGCCTACCAGGCCGTGATCCGCGCGGCCGGCGTCGTGTGGGTAGACGTGGGCCGCAGCGTGGCGCTGCCGCCGCCTCCGGCCACCAAGACCGCTGCCAGCCGCGCCCCCGCCGAAACGATCGTGCGCGGCGGGCTGAGTGGACTTACCGGTAAGGGCGTGATCGTTGCCATCATCGACTCCGGCATCGACTTCCGCCATCCGGATTTCATCACCACTGGGCCGGACGGCAAGCCGGCCTCCCGGATCATGGCGATCTGGGATACCTTCGCCCAGCCGGAGCCGGGCAAGCCGGGCCGACCCGGGCCGGCCGCATTCCCCAACGGCACGCCGATCGGGACCCTCTACACCCAGGAAGACCTCACGGCGGAGCTGAATTCCTCGACGCGCGCCATCCCGCAGCTCGACACCAACGGGCACGGCACGAGCTGCGCCGGCATCGCGGCCGGCAGCGGCGCGGCG
>JAJFMS010000445.1 GCA_020696885.1 Armatimonadota bacterium
GCTTCGCCACCGCGGGGGCGACGACTTTGCTCCCCTCCTCATCGGTGGCTACCCCGACGACGGAGAAGCCCTTCGCGGCGTGCTGGTCATGCAGCTTCTGGAGCTTCGGCATCGCCTTCATGCAGGGACCGCAAAAGGTGGCCCAGAAGTCCAGCAGCACCACTTTGCCCCGGTACTGGCTTAGGCTCACGGTGGCTCCGCTCAGGTCCTTGAGCATGAAGGCGGGCGCCGGCCGTGGGGCTTCGGCCTTCAGAAACACCGAGGGTTCCTTCAGGAACTCCGTGCGGCACTTGTCGGCACAGAAGTAGTACTCCTTGCCCTCGTGCTTGGCGGTAGCTTTGACCGGCTCGGGGCCGGACCCCTCACGCACGGAACAGACGGCGCAAAGCGCCATTTTCGGCGCGGCCAGAACGGTATCCTGGTGGGCCGTAAGCGCCACCTGAACGAAAGACGACGCCAGCAGAACGGCCGGCAGGTGAAATCGAATCTTCATGGAGAGTGCCTCGTAACCTGTTGAACCGGCAAGGCCGGAACGGGAGCCGCCAGGGATGGGGCTCAAGAACGTGCGAACGATACGGCTGGTCTGCACCCGTTAGCCGGTGGCGGAGTCAGGCAGCCGGTGGCCCGCGAGGCGTCCAGGGTGAGCGCGGTTGACCCGGTGGACCGCCGGGCACGCAGGGCACTCGGGCGAGGGCAACGCCATCGCTCGGTATCACCGGCTCCACTTGCGGCGAGGGCAGAGCGGCGGGCGCGGCGAGCTGGAAAAGCCCCTGGGCTTCCGTGGCGACGAGGTAGACCGCCTCGAAGTAGCAGCCGCAGTCGTCCGTGAAGGCTACCACCACGGGACGATCCGGCCGGGGCGACGCCGCTGCGGGGGCCGCCTGCTCGCCCGGCCCGCAGCAGCACGTAGCTGCCGGGGCGGCTTCGCACTGCCTTCCCGTGGCGCAGAACCAGCCCCCGGTTCCGGTCTCCGCCGTCAGCAGGAGAAACGGAAGGAGGAACAGGCTGAGGAGGCGCGTTGGGAGCAGTGATCTCACAGACCTCAGTGTATCCACATTTCCAGCAGCGCTGCGACCGCGAAGAGTAGACCTCCGGATCGCGATCACGCCTCCGGCGCGAGACGATTGCTACGCTGCCGCTGGTATATCTCACCGTGAGCTGTCCTTCGGCCGCGTGCGGCGAGGCGGAGCGCTGTTTACACCCACGGTCATGCCGCCGTCCGGATGAATGTTTTCCGACAATCACCTCGGCAACGCACTTTCCGTCGCCGTAGGATCGGACCACCCATGTACGTGATATCCCCCCGCCAGCAGCGGACACTGCTCGCCACCGGTTGCACCGCGGCCGTTGCCCTGGTCGCTGCGGCAGGTGGCGCCCTCCATCGGTCGCCCGCGTCTCATGCGGAGCCGATCGTGAAGGCTAGCCCGGTCACCGCGGGGTTTGAGATCCGACCCGGTGCTGGACCGACCGAGTTCGTGGCCCGCCGCCGGCACGAGGCGCTGCTGCTGCGGAGCGGCGCGGCGACCCTGGCACTCCCCCAGGGACTCGCCAGACGAAACGGCTCCCCTGCTACGCGCCTGCTCACGATGCGTGCCGTCGGAGCCCGATCGTCGGTGAGCGGGGTCGCGGAGGAGCTGCTGCCGGCCCGGGTGAGCTACTTCCAGGGCGCGGAGCGCCAGCGCTGGCGCTCTGGTCTCCGCACCTGCAGCCGCGTCCGCTACCCGCAGGTGGAGGAAGGGGTCGACCTCGCGTTCTATTCCCGGGCACAGGGGCTGGAGTACGACCTCATCCTCGCCCCGCACTCCGCGACAGACAAGCTTGCGCTGGCTTTCGACGGCGCGGACAACGCGCGGATCGACGCCAACGGTGCCCTGGAGCTCACCGTGGGAACCCGGATCGTGCGGCATCATCAGCCGGTGGCGTACCAGGAAGTGGATGGCCGCCGCCAGCCCGTCCACGCGGAGTTCCGGCTGGCCGAGACCACGTCCCCAGAGGTCCGTGTGGGCTTCGAACTGGGAGCCTACGACCCCAGTCGCCCGCTGATCGTCGATCCGGAAGTCACGTTCTCCAGCTACCTCGGCGGCAGCGGCTTCGATGAGGGCACCGGTATCGGAACGGACGTCCAGGGCAACACGTACGTGGCGGGGATTACCACCTCGCTCGACTTCCCGCAGGCGGGCTCACCGCCGCCCGGCACCGGGGCTGCGGACATCTTCGTCTCCAAGATCTCCCCGGATGGGAGCACGCTGCTCTACTCGGCATACCTCGGCGGAGACAGTAACGACATCGCCCGGGGGCTCACCGTGCATGCGGACGGCAGCGTCACGGTGGCCGGGTCCACCCTCTCGCAGAACTTCCCGGTAGCAGCGGCGGCCCAGCCGAGCTCCGGGGGCGGGCTGGATGGCTTCGCCACGCGGATCAACTCCGGCGGCACCGCCCTCGTCTACTCCACGTACCTCGGCGGCAGCGGCGACGACTCCGCTACCTGCGCCGCCACGGATGGCGTCGGCGCCGACTACCTGGCCGGTTCGACCGGCTCCGCCAACTTCCCCACCCTCAACCCACTGCAGCCGGCGCTCGCCGCCAGCACTTCCGCGGATGCATTCGTGGTGAAGCTCACCGCCGGAGGCACGCGGGCGTACTCCACCTACTTCGGCGGCACCGGCGGTGAGCTCGCGGCGGGGATCGCCGCCAACCCGGCCGGCCGGATCTGGGTGGTCGGCTACACCGAGTCGCTGGAATTCCCCACCCTGAACCCGATGCAGCCGTCCCGCACCGGCAACGAGGGCGACGGCTTCGTGGCCAGCTTCGAGCCTGCGGGGAACAGCCTGGTCTACTCCACCTACCTGGGCGGCAGTGCCGGCGATAACGCCACCGCCGTGGCGGTGGACGGTGACGGCAACGCCTACGTCGCGGGCGGCACGGAGTCCGCCGATTTCCCGGATGAAGACGACAGCCATGTGGACGTGCACTCCACCCGCGGCACCGAGGACGTGGGCGTCCTCCACGGCGAGTTCGGCGGCGGAGAAGGCGACGCATTCCTCGTGAAGCTGGACGCGCTCGGGCGGAGCCTCCGCTACTCCTTCCTGT
Organism: Armatimonadota bacterium; assembly: GCA_020696885.1. Next base: position 3,091 of record JAJFMS010000445.1, read on the forward strand.
TCGGCGGTACCGACTTCGACACCGCAAACGGAGTAGGCGTGGACGCCCTGGGCCGCGCCTACCTGGTGGGGTTCTGCGCGTCGCCGGACATGGCGCTCCGCTACCCGCTCCAGCCGATCTACGGCGGCGGAGAGCGAGACGTGCTGCTGGCCGGGGTCAACGCACGGGGCACGGCGGCACTGTTCGTAACGCACCTGGGTGGGATCGCCGAAGAGCGTGGTCGCGCGATCACCGTTCGCCCCGACGGCGAGCTGCGCCTTACCGGCGAGACCAGCTCACAGAACTACCCCAGCATCCACGCGTTCCAGCCGCAACTTGGCGGCGTCACGGCGTTCGGCGGCGACGCGTTCGTCACCGCGATCGGACCGAACACCCCGCCGCCCGCGCCCACCCTGCTGAAAGCCGGGATCGAGTCCCGCCGGTACCTGCGCCTCACCTGGGCGGACCAGAGCGACGACGAGCTCGGCTTCCTGGTGGAGCGCACCGCGGCGAACGGCAGCCCGGAGGTGATCGCCACGCCGGTTGCGGACGCAACTTCCTTCACGGACACGGACGTTCAGGCGGGAGTGAGCTACACCTATCGCGTCTTCGCTCGCAGCCTGGCCGGTCAGTCGCTCGCCTCCAACACGGCCCCCGGGCTCATCTCCGCGGGCGCCAGGCTTGCGGTCACGCCGAAGAAGCCGAAGTTCAGCACCGTCGCCGTCGGGCAGTCGCAGCGCCGGCTGGTGAAGCTCCGGAACACCGGACGCGGCCCGGTCAACGTCATCATTGAGGCCCCGCACGCTCCGTTCTCGCTAGAGGGCGACACCGCCATGACCCTCGCCCCCCGCCAGACGGTCACGGTGGCGGTGGACTTCGCGCCGACGGCCGCGGGCAGCTTCCACTCCCACCTCTTCGTCCGCAGCACCGATCCGCGCAAACCGGACACGGAGATCCACCTGTTAGGGAAGGCGAAATAGTGTTCAGGTGTTCAGGTGTTCAGGTGTTCAGGTGTTCAGGGAGTGAGAACTCGGCCGCACGGGTCTGTACCCGAAATCTTTCTCATTCTCTTTCTCTACCCGGAGCCAACGCCATCCTCGCTCACCCCTTGCTCGGAACTCCGAGGTGCACCGGCAGCCGCTTCAGCCCCCGGAGCACCCCGGTCTGGCGCCATTCTACTTCGCTCGTAGCCAGTTGAAGCTCCGGGAAGCGACGCAGCAGTGTGCCGATGCCGATCTGGCCTTCTAACCTCGCTAGCGCGGCGCCGAGGCAGAAGTGCATCCCCGCTCCGAACGCCAGGTGCCGGTTCTCGGTGCGCCGGATGTTCAACCGGTCCGGGTCTTCGTACTGCCGCGGATCCCGGTTCGCGGAGCCGAGCCCGATGGCCACCGCGGTGCCGGCGGGGATCGGGTAGCCGTTCAGCTCCAGCTCCGAAAGCGCCAGCCGGCCGGAGAACTGGATCGGGCTGTCGTAGCGGAGGAACTCCTCGATCGCGCCGGGGAGCAATGATGGATCGTCCTGCAAGGCTCGGCGCTGCTCCGGAGCATCCCGTTGCCGATCAGGTTGGTGGTGGTGATGTGCCCGGCTACCAGCAGCAGGATCGCGTTGGCGATCAGCTCATCGTGCGTGAGCGTATCGCCGCTTTCCTCGGCCGCGATCAGGTCGTCCAGGAGACTCGTGCCCGGCCGGGCTCGGCGACGACGGATGAGACCGCTCAGGTAACGCCGCAGGCAGCAGCCGCTGAGGGCGCCGCGCATCGCGACCTCCCACTGCGGCCGGGTGCTGGCAGAGATCAGCAGCGCCCAATCGTCCGACCACACCTTGATCCGGCGCCGGTCGGAGGTGGGCGCGCCCAG
>JAJFMS010000446.1 GCA_020696885.1 Armatimonadota bacterium
GGTCCGGTGGCAGCGGCGCCTCGAAGCGGACCGCCTCAAGTTCTTCCTCTCGGATGTCGCCGGCCCGGCCGTCTCGGATTCCGGCCAGGTCTTCGTCTATGACTGGGTGACCGCCTCGCTCACGCTGGACGGCCGCCGGCCCCGGATGCAGCATCTCGGGCAAGGCACCCAGTCCGCGGGGAGGGTGGAGCCGGTGAACAGCTTCGCGGTAAAGGTGTTCCGAGCAGAGGACGGCGCACCGCTGGACTCGTTCCCGCTGGCCGCGATGGGCGCCAACGGCGTGCTCCCGCGCCTGTCGCTCCTCCATACGCCCGAGGGCCAGGCGATCCAACCCGTGCCGGCCACGTTCGTCGGCTGCCCCCCTTGAAAGCTCGGCGTCCCGGAGTTTCTGGGACATCCCTTGGTGCGGGGCAACGAGCTCATCGCCACCTCCGCCTCCGATCTGTTCTTCCGCTGGCAGCCCGGGGTGAGCTGGTCCATGATGCGAATCCATCACCCGCTTCCCGGCCTCGACCTGGAGGTGAGCCCCACCGCGCGCTTCGGGGGCTACGCGCCGGTCTTCTCGCAGCACGGGGTGGTGGTTTCCGACGACCAGACCCATCGGTTCCTGACCGCGCTGGATGGCTTCCCCCACAACCGGTGGCACCGGGACATCGACTGGACGATGGGGGTTCCGTCCGTAGACGGCCCGCTCATCTTCACCGGGGCCGGCGGGCCGGGAGCGACGCGGGGCATCCTGGCCATCGACTCCCGCAACGGCGCGCCGCGGTGGGTGTTCCCGTCCGAGGGGATTCCCGCGGCCTCGCAGCGTATGCTCACCATCAAGCAGCCGAAGACGGTGAATGTCCCTACCGGGAACACGCTCCGGTCGGTTCGCTCCGGTGGCGTGATCCCGAATGGTCCGGTTGAAACGGACCAAGTGCAGTTGCCGGTAGCAGTGCCCCAGCCCAACTCGACGCTGCCGCACGGTCACTGGACCAACGCCGGGCTGGTGGTGGTGAACAGCCGGGTCTACGGTGAAGTGAACCGCTCCATCGTATCCCTGGATCAGCGCACCGGCTCGGTGCACTGGGAGTATCCGCTCAACGAGAAGAGCGTGGTTCACTCCCTCGTCGCCACCGCCGATCACCTGGTGTTCTGCGCCTCCGACACGCCGAAGGGCGAGCGGCTGGCCCCGTGGGACATCCGGCGAGACGACGCCACCGAGGACTACCTCGTCGCGCTGCGGCTGGATAACGGGAAGCGGGAGTGGCTGGAGTCGGTCCCGCGGCCCGGTACCCTCTCCCTCGCGGGCGGCATGGTGTACTTCGCCAACGGGGACCTGCACGCGTTCGGCCCCTCCGAGCGCACCTATCACCTTGCGGCGGACAGCAACCGCGCCGAGGATTACCAGAGCCCCGAAACCCCGCCAGCCGCGCTCCAGGCCGATTGCGGCGACGACGCTCCGGCCCCGGCTGCGCCCCGCGCGGACCCCCAGAAGCCGAAGCTGGATGCCAGCATTCTGCGGCTAACCTACGACCAGCCGGTGGCGGAGCTGGTGCGGCTGGCGCGGAGCCGGCGCGCCCTCACCGGAGGGATGCCGCTGGTGATTACCCTGGACTGGCTGACGCCGGACCGGAGCCGGCTGCGCGGCCCGAACCCGGGCCCGACGTGGACCCCCGACCGGATCAAAGCGTTCGTTGAGGCCGTGCGGGCGATCGCGACCGGATCCACTCCGGCGCACTTCGACCTTGCCCCGGAGGTGAACGTCTACCTGACGAAGCGTCCCGCGGAGATCGAGACCGTGCGCTCGGTGATCCGGGCCGCGGCGGCGGCGGTCCACCAGGCATCGCCGAACACCAAGGTGCTGCTCTCGTTCAACGCCGAAGTGCTGTCCGGCAGCTATGGGCACACCCGGCACCTGAGCCTGGGCGAGATGCCGAACCTGCGCCCGGACGATCTGCTGGCGATCCTGGGACTGCTCAAAGAGGTCGAGGAGGTGGGCCTCTCCGCCTTCCCGCAGTCCGGCTTCACCACGGAAGACCGCCTCCCGGCGGGATATCTCCTCGCGTTGAAGCCGTATCTGGAGCGGAAGCCGATCCTGGTCACGCGGCTCCAGGTGCAGGTGGACGGCAGGTCCCCGATGGAAGTCGCGAAACAGGCAGCCTTCCTACCGCGGCTGCTCCGCGAATGCTACTGGCTGCACGCGGAGATCGTGGCGCGGCCGGAGGTATCCGGGCAGGAGCTGGCGGTCTGGCCCAAGGAGGCAAAGGTCACCCTGGCCGAGGCGCTGCAGATCTCGCAGCAGGGCTGGAACTATGTTCCGCACTGGACGCGGGTCGGCGAGCTGTCGGTAGCCGTACCGGAGGCGCTGGCGGCCGGCGGTGGTGTCGCCCCGGCGGTTCTCCCGGCACGCGTCGTCCGGTAAAGGCACCTTCAGCCAGTTCAGATTGACCGCAGAGACACAGAGCGCGCAGAGTTTTCAGGCAGGCTGACGGAGTGGGACCCCGCAAAACCCGCTCCTTCTCTCCCTCTGTGCTCTCTGCGTCTCTGCGGTTAAATCCTGCAGCTCGCCTGGGGACGGCAGAAACGAGCGATGGGGCGCAGGATCCGATCCTGCGCCCCATCGACGCGTGAAGCCGGGTGCGGCGTCTAGCCGATCAGCTCGGCGACCGGCTCCGGGTGGTCCAGCATAAACTGCGGGCGCCCGGTGCGGTCTTCGAGGAGCGTGGTGGCTGCGTCGATCCCGAGGTTGTGGTAGAGCGTGGACGTGATCTGCTGCATGTGGATCGGCCGCTCGGAGGCTTCGCCGCCGCTGCTGTCCGTGGCGCCGATCACCTGCCCGGTGCGCATCCCGCCGCCGAAGAGAAGCGCGGAGTTCACCTGCGGCCAGTGATCGCGGCCGGCGTCGTTGTTGATCTTGGGCGTGCGGCCGAACTCGCCCCACACCACCACGGTGACGTCTTTGTCCAGGCCCCGGGCGTAGATGTCGTCGATCAGCGCGGAGAGGCACTGGTCCAGCTTGGCGCCGTGGTCGCGCACCAGGTCGAAGTTCTTGCCGTGGCTGTCCCACCGGCCGTAGGAGAGCGTCACACAGCGAGCGCCCGCCTCCACCAGCCGCCGGGCCATCAGCAGGTGATCGTTGCAGGTGGGGGAGCCGTCGTACTGGTACTTGTACGGCTTGCCGTCCCCGTAGCGCTCACGGGTCTTCGGGTCCTCTTTGCTGAGGTCCAGCGCATCCGCGAGCCGGGAAGAGGTAAGGATGTCGAAGGCGGACTGGAAGCTGGCGTCCAGCGCTTGCACGCTGTCCTCGTTATCCAGGTCGCGCCGGTTCTCGTCCAGCATCTCCAGCAGCTTGCGCCGGTTCTGGAGCTGCGCCCGGGTGATGCCCTGCAGCTTCAGCCCGGACCCGCCCTCGTAAGCACCGACGAGCTTCTGCGTGCTCTCGGAGGGGCGATCGCCGGTCATGAACGGCTTGAACGGGGCGTAAGCGCCGCCGAGGAAGCCGGGGCTGCCGGAGTCGGACCAGCGCCGCTCCCGGGTGGGGGCAGCAAGACCGATGGCGGTGGGGATCGCGGGATCGACCACGCCCTGGAGCTTGGCCACCACGGAGCCGACGCTGGGGTAGCCGCCGGAGTTCTGGAGGGCGCTGCGCTTCCAGCCGGTCATGCACTGGTAGGCGTCATGGTCCCCGGCGCATCCGACCACGGAGCGGATGATGGAGTACTTGTCCGCGCGCTTCGCCAACTGCGGCAGCACCTCGCAGATCTCGAGACCGGGCACGTTGGTCTTGATCGGCTTGAACTCGCCGCGGATGTCGCTGGGCGCGTCCGGCTTCAGGTCCCACAGGTCCTGGTGGGGCGGGCCGCCGGCCAGGAAGATGTTGATGACGGACTTGTGCTGGCGTCGTCCGGTGGCAGCTTCGGCGCGGAGCACGTCCGCCAGGGAGAAGCCGGCCATGGCCGGAAAAGCGAACGCGCCGACCTTCAGGAAGCTCCGGCGCGAAAGGCCGTCGCAGAAGCGCGTCTTGCCACCGTAGATCGTCAGCATCGCCGTTACTCCGTTCCGCGAGGTCAGCCAGGGCGCAGAGACACCCTTTCCGGGGAATTATACAATATGTGGGGGCAGGGCACCAGTGTGTCGTGGAGCATGTGGGCGCAAGTGCAAACGCGCAGGGACCCACCGAGGTACGGGCATCCGCCGTGATTGCCCTGGAACCGAGGAGGGTGCCGGCGCGAGCAAAGCCGCACCACCCTGGTCAGCAGTACGGCTCTGCCGGCGCTGGAAGGAAGTCGGGGACAGGGCAACCACGGCGGATGTCCCTACGAGTAATGGCCCGATTGGCTGTATCGGGATCCATAGCAGCGTAGACAGCCCCAACACCCAACACCCTCGGGAAGTGCGAATTACGAGTTTCGAATGGCGAATGGGGAGCCGAGCCCGTAGCGACTACGTCCCAACACCGAACACCGAACACCCGCTACCGCCGGCGGCGTCGGTGTCCCCGGCGGCTGCGGCGGCGTGGGGTGGGTGGGTCTTCGCCGGCTTCGAGCACCTCGGGGGGAGGCGGGGCGAAGCGGCGCACCAGCCCGTCGAAATTCGGGCGGTATGGGGGACCCATCTCGCCCTT
>JAJFMS010000447.1 GCA_020696885.1 Armatimonadota bacterium
ACCACCCGGTAGGAGTAGGCCGTGCCGAAGGCGAGCGAGGGGTCCAGGTAGCTGGTGGTGTTCGCCGGGAGGCTCTCGATGACGCGGAACGCCCCGTCGCCCACGCGGCGCTCCAGCCGGAAGCGATCTTCGGTGCTGCTGTTGTCCTTCCAGGCCAGGGTGACGTTCACCTTGTTGACCACGCTCGCGATAAGCTCGCTGACCGCAGCCGGGGCTGCGGGAGCTGGGAGCGTGGTCGTGGTACTCTCGGCGGAATACCCGGAGTAGAGCCCATCGCGGACGGAGCGGAGGCGGTAGGTGTAGGCGGTGCCGGCTTTCAGATCATGATCCGCGTAGGTGCGCGTCGCGCCGGGCACTATCGCCGCAATCAGGAACGAGCCGGCGGCTTCCCGCCGCTCGAGGGCGTAGCCGGTGGCCGACGGGTCGCCGGCTTCCCAGGTCACGCTCACCTGCGTGGGGCTGGTGGCGGTGGCGGCCACCGCAGCCGGCGGAGCCGGGGCTACGGCCGCGTAGGGCGCGAGGACTTCGCCGCAGATCCGGATATCGTCCAGCCAGACCCCGTCCTCGGTCACGCTGCCGTCCGTGAGCAGCCGGAAGCGCACGCGCACCGTCTGCCGGTGGAACCGCGCGAGGGAGATGGAGTAGCTGGTCCAATCCGATTGTCCGGACAGGTAATCCAGGAACTCCCAGTTCAGCCCCTCGTCGTCGGACACTTCGATGAGCAGGTTGTCGTAGAACGGCTCCAGGTTGGTCCGCGCCCGGAAGGTGAGCTGGGCCAGCGTATCGCCCAACGCGACGCCGGCAGCCTGGGTGAGCGAGGTGTCGCCGCCGCTCGCATACTCCACGCCGGGGCTGTCCGTGTAGCTGTGGGTGGGGCTGAAGCTGTCCTCGTGTGTGGCGGCCCACGTTCCGTCTCCGGCGAAGGCGGGCGTGCCTTCCACGTCGTCCTGCAGCAAGCAGAGCGGCATCGGGGTGAAGATCGCCAGGTCGTCCAGCCACACGCCTCCCCGGGTGACACTCTCATCCGTGTTCAGCCGGAACCGGACCTTCACCTGGTCGCCACGCGCAGCCAGGGGGTAGCGGTAGGCGGTCCAGGCCGTCGTGCCGGTGAGGCTGGCGAGGGCGCTCCAGGTGGCGCCGTCGTCGAAGGAGGTCTCGACGTACAGGATGTCGGCGCCGTATTCGAGATCGGTGCGGGCGTGGAAGCCGAGCACCGTCTCGCCGCCGGAAACCACCAGGGACGACGCCTGGGTGAGGCTGGCGTTGAGGCCGTTCGCGTAGCTCCCACCGGCGCTGTCGGTATACGACGTGGCGCCGCTCCACGCATCCTCGGTGGTCACGCTCCAGGGCGCGTCCGGCAGGAATGCGGGGGTGCCTTCCGCCCCGTCCCGAACCAGTTCCAGGATGGCCGCCGGCAGCGTGCGGAGTGGCCCGAGCAGCGCGAGGTCGGAGTAGTTCCCCACGTTGTCCGCGGCTCGAAGAGCCACGTAGTATTCGGTATCCGCTTCCAGGCCGCCGAGGAGATACTCGTGCTCACTGCCGGAAGCTCCCGGCGTCGGCACGCCGGCGGCACGCTGGGCATCCTCGAAGTTTGTGGGGGTAATCGGCTGGCGGGAGTAGCGCAGCTCCATGTCGCCCGCGTAGCCGGTGAGGCCGTCGTCACCGGGGGACTGCCAGGACAGGAGGATGCCGCTCTCCCCGCGGCTGATCGCCCGGAACGAGCCGGGGGTGCCGGGCGGCACGGCGTCCACCTCCAGCGATCGCGTTGCGCTAAGGCGGCCGAACCGGACCCGCCCTTCCAGTGACGGGAGCGGCTCCGCGCTACTTGCCAGCCGCAGCTTGAGCGCGCTCAGCGGTAGGTTGGGGAACCGGCCGAGGATGAGCGCGGCGACCCCGCTGACGTGGGGCGTGGCCATCGAGGTGCCGCTGTAGTAGGAATAGGTGTTCCGCGGGGTGGTGCTCAGCACGTCCTCGCCCGGCGCGGCCACGTCTACGGACTCCGGGCCGTAATTGGAGAACCAGGCCAGCTCGTCGGTGCGGTCCGTAGCCGCCACGGCGATCACGTTGTCCACGTCTCGGCTGAACGCCGCCGGATAGGTGGGGAACTGATCGTTGTCGGAGCTGTCGTTCCCGGCGGCGGCCACGAACAGCACGCCCTGCATCCGCGCGCGCTGGATCGCCTCCAGCAGAAGCTGGCTCCCACCGCCTCCGCCCCAGCTATTGCTGAGGATCCGCGCGCCGTGCTCCACCGCGAAATCGATCGACTGGACCGCGCCCGACTCGAAACCACCGCCGTCCGAGCCGAGGAACTTCAGCGGCATGATGCGCACTACCTGGCTCACGCCCACCACGCCGACCCCATTGTTGCCCCGTGCGCCGATGGTGCCGGAGACGTGCGTGCCATGGCCGTTGTCGTCCATCGGGTCCGCGTCGTCGTTGTAGTAGTCGTAGCCGATGACGGCGCCGGACTCGTCGCGCAGGATGTTGAAGTCGAGGTCCGGGTGATGGTAATCCACACCGGTATCGATGACGGCCACCACCACGTTCTTGCTGCCGGTGGTGACTTCCCACGCTTCCGGAGCGTCGATGTCCGCGTCTACCGTGCCGCTGCTCTGCCCGATGTTGTGGAGCCCGTAGAGCACCGGAAAATACGGGTCGTTCGGGATCCCGGAGGCGCGGACCGGAAAGTCCGGCTCGGCGATCCGGACCGCCGGATCCGCTCGCAGCGTGGCGAGCGCCTTCTCCACGGTTTGACCGGACGCTCGGGCCTGCGGCGTGAGCTTCAACACCGCGAAGTGGGCGTTGCCCCGCGCGGCGCCCGCGGCCAACCCGGCGCGAGCAGCCGCCTGCAGCCGTGCCTGCGGCGCCGCATCGGACTTGTAGGCCACCATCACGGCATCCGGGCGATACGCCGGGGCGGAGCGGCGCGGACGCCGTGCAGCCTGGGGAGCCGGCGCGGCGCCCGCCACGACGGTGAGCGTCGCCATCACTACGGCTGCACCCACCACGGCGGGGGCACCTCGCCGAGCGTTCCGCATGGGCGTGAGCGCGGCCAGGAAGGCGCGGAAAAGAGGGGCAATCCAGCAGTCCATGGTCCAGTCTCCTCGAGCCGGCACGGACTGTCGATCAGAAGAGGCGAACGGGTGCTCGCCCTGTCATCAGCCGTCACCCCAGAAGTAGTGCATCGGGCAGCAACCTTCCTCCCTGCTTGCTAGGGAGACGCGCCCGGGAGAGTAGCCCAATCAGCAGGCCCGGCGCCAGGCCGGCGGCTAGCTGGCAGGTGAGCCAGCTACCCGGTAAGACCCGCGCGGAGTCTCTGTGAAGATGCGAGGCGTCTGACGGCGGGGATCACCCGCGAGCGCGACCGTTCGAAGGCTGCACGGCAGGCGGAACCCTCGCACTTTGACGGGTGAGCCGCCGGATCATGGCAACGGGTGGCGACGTGGACCCCCGGGCCGGACGCACGACCGGAAACGACTCTCGACATTCAACTATGGCCGATCTCCTTTCCGAAACTGCGACTTGCCTCCGGGCGCAGGTGCCCGAGGTCTTGCGTCGATGGGAAGCCCAGGTGCTCAAGGAGGTCCGCGCGGCCAGCACGGTGGACAGCGAGGAACTGCGAGATCACCTGCAGACTCTGCTGGAACAGGTGGTGCTGGCGCTCTCTCCCGGCGCTCCAGAAGAGCCGCCACTCAGGCTGACCACCTCCGAGCGGCACGGTGGCGAACGCGCTTTGCTGGAGAGCTACTCCCTCGGCGAGGTCCTCCAGGAGTATTCAATCCTGCGTCGGACGGTGCTGGAGGTCGTGGGAGAAGGCCAGCCGATGTCGCCCGAGGAGCGCTCGATCATCAACGATGCGCTGGAACAGGCGCTGATCGGGGCCAGCACGCAGTATGCCCTGGTCCAACGTCGGGCCGACCATGCGGAAGTGGAAGAAGCGCGTGCGGAAACCGCTATCCTGCAAGAGATTGATCAGCACAAGACCGAGTTCCTGGCCTGGCTGGGACACGAGCTGCGGACGCCACTCTCGGCCATCAGTCACGCACACTATATCCTGGGCAGTTTGGAGCTAGGCAGCGAACCCGCACTCCGGCAATTGGCGGTGGCTAGCCGTCAAACCCGCCATCTGGCCCGCCTGGTGGAGGACCTGCTCGATCTGTCACGGATCAGCCAGGGGACCCTCGAAGTACGCCCGGAGCGCGTGGACCTCCGCGATCCGCTGCGGGATGCAGTGGAGACCTGCACCCCGCTGTTGGAAGAGCGCGGTCACCGGTTTCACTGCCTGCTGCCCGAAGCGCCGCTCTGGATAGACGGAGATGCCGTACGCCTCGTCCAGGCTTCCACTAACCTGCTCAACAACGCCGCTCGGTATAGCCCGGAAGGCAGTGAAGTATGGCTTTCCCTGACGCAGGAGGGAAAGCAAGCGGTGGTCCGGGTGGCGGACACGGGTATCGGAATCGATCCCTCCGTACTGCCGCACATCTTCGACCCTTTTATGCAGGTCGAAAATAGCAGCGTTCAGGCGCGGAAAGGCCTGGGGATCGGGCTGGCTCTCCTGCGCCGGCTGGTGGAAATGCACGGCGGCACCGCGACGGCCTCTAGCCC